>JAHJCI010000053.1 GCA_018813085.1 Candidatus Omnitrophota bacterium
CCCGATTCTAATTTGGTTAATGTATTAAGAGAAATATCAGCGGCTCTGGCTAGCTTTTCTTGTGAAAATCCTTTTTCTTTCCGTAATTTTCTTATATTTTTACTTATCATTTTTTTATTGACAATATATTATATTTGTAATAGTATAACTATATACTATGTCAAAGTTATTGTGATTGTTAATATAATATCACATTTAAGTAAATTTATAAAGCTATTTTGACCGAGGAGGAATTAGCGAAAAAGGTATACGTTCTTTGGCAAAAAAGGGCAAAATTTTCCCCGCACCCAAAATTTTGCCATCGCTCTCAAGGTTTTACCTATGATTGGCTCGGCATCCTTGACACAAAAATACAGGTTTCCTTACCAAAATACCTTTGTGTCAAGGATAGCGGACGAACCCTGGTATAAATTGGCTTTATCTTATAGATAAATGTTTAAGTGAGGACGCAAGTGGCTGGCGGCTGGGTATGGGCAGCCGCCAGCCACTTAGCCGAGCCGGGCGGTTTTATGGTCTCTCTTCAGGGGGACCCCTGAAGAGAGTTAGAACCAAACGGTGGACACACCGCCAATTGGCGGAGAGGCTGGGATTCGAACCCAGGGGCCCAGTTTTTACCAGACCAACTCATTAGCAGTGAGCTCCATTCGGCCACTCTGGCACCTCTCCGAAATCACTATAGTTTACTAAAGGCGATTTCGGAGAAGTCTCGTTCGCCTCGCCGTTGCGTAAAACAGTGGGCGAAACGGACTCTCCTCTTCTATTCCTGTAGTAAACTTTTTATCTTCTTTCTACCGTTTCTTCTTAAAGAACTCTGAAAGCAAAACGCCACACTCTTGTGCTAATACGCCTTTTTTTATCTTGATTCTATGATTAAGCTTTTTATTGTTCGCAATATTCGTTAGCGACCCGCAGGCTCCGGTCTTAGGGTCATCTGCCCCGTAAACAAGCCTGTTAACCCTCGCCAGCACAAATGCCCCTGCGCACATCGAACACGGCTCAATTGTAACATATGCCGTTGCCTTATTCAGCCACTTGCTCTCCAGGCAATTCGTTGCAGAAGTAATTGCAATCATTTCCGCATGCGCAGTAGGATCCTTCAGGCGCTCTACCTGGTTGCGGCCGCGGGCAACAATCTTCCCCTGATGGACTATTACGCAGCCAACCGGAACTTCGTCATCCTCAGCCGCCTTGATTGCTTCCTTCAGGGCTTCAGACATATAAATCTCGTCTATCTTTGCCATTATTACTATGCGCCTGGCTGGATTCGAACCAGCAACCCTCAGTTCCGTAGACTGATGCTCTATCCAATTAAGCTACAGGCGCAAATTTTATTTTTTTAATAAGTCCTCTCGCTTTAATGCGAGTTCTTTCAGTATTTTATCCGGGTCACGGGTATATTGATGGCAAATGTGCGTAACCTCTGGCATCTTTGTAATATTCTTCTCAAGCAGCGCGTTAAGAACCCCGGCGCGGACCTTTGCCTCTTCCAGGATCTCTCTTGGGCTACGCCCGCTTACCGTAGCCAACCTGTCCCTGTAAACACTGCTCACTGCTGAATTATGAAAACTTTCATTGACCGGGTCATAAGAACAAAGCTGGCTCAACAATACCATACTTTTTTCCATGCCTGCTATTTCCACAAGCTCCCCTACCACGCGGTGAATCGTGCCCCTTAAGTTGTATCTTCGCATAATTACGATAACATCAATCAGGTTTATCAGCACGTTGGGAACATTCATCGGCTCATTCTCAAGGCGCATAACCGTTTCCCGCGCTGTTGAGGCATGCAGTGTTCCCATGCAATATTTGCCTATGTTCATCGCAGTCATCAAATCCTTTGCTTCCACGCCCCTTACCTCTCCGACGATTATCCTGTCCGGCCGCATCCGAAGCGAATTCTTCACTAAATCCGCCATGCTCAATTCTTCGTCGCTTTCCAGCCTGGAATAATTCTTATCAAGGTCGGTGTTAAGTTCCAGAGCGTCCTCGATAATAATAATCCGGTCTGACTCAGGCATAAAGCTAAACAGGGCATTTAAAAAAGTGGTCTTTCCGCTGCCGGGACCGCCTGAAATAAGCAGGTTTGCCGGCTTAACCCCTAATCCCTCGACGTACAGCCAGAACTGCGCTGCTAATTCCGGGGTAAGCGCCTTATTCCTGATTAAATCGATAATGCTCAAGGTATCTATTTTTGCGCGGGTAATGGTTATCTGCGGGCCAAAAGGAGAATAAACAATATTCACTCTCCCCTTTATCCCGGAAAGCATGATATTGTTTATCTTTCTTACCTCTTGCCTGCCTGAGAATATAACCAGTTTCTTTATGAATAAATCCAGTTCGTCTTTTGCATTGAATCTCTTCTCTGTCTTCACCAGGCCCTTTTTTGTTTTGTGGACATATATCGGCCCAAGCGAATTAATCATAATATCCTCGACTCCCGAGTCTGCCAGGAATTCATCTATCAATCCATAAGAAAAGAATTCATGAAAGAATATTTCCAGCTCCAAGCCTTTGTTTTTCTTCAGGAAATTTTTACACTTTGGGGTATTGTAAACCTCAAGGAACACGTTAAAAATCACTTCCTTCTTCTCATCCATCTCCTGAATAAGGTATATCTTGCCGGCTAATTTATCGAGTATCTCATTCTCTATTTCTATTCTCTCTTTATCCATCGCTTCCTCCTGAAAATATAATATTGGATATTATATTTCTTTACTGTATTAAACAGTTCATTTAGCCGTTAAGCTCAGCTTGAAATCGTAATAATCATGGCCGAGTACGGACTTGAGTACAATAATGCCTACCAGAACTAAAAGGGTATATCCAAGGATTATGCAAGCAGTCATAACAGCCTCTGCTTCTGCGCCTGCGGATTCCATAAAAATGAGCAAAATAGAACCCAGAACCGCAGTAGAGAAAAACCAGAGTAAAAACCCCCTCCAAAGCAAACTCCAGTAGACCTTAGCGGCCCTCATCCAGGTAACCTTGACGAACTCGTATTCCAGCATCTATTCATCCTCCTCAAATAAACCCCGCCTATGGCGGAGTGAATTTGACCATACTGCTTACCTCTGCTTTATTCCATAGCTTGTGGTTCCACTTATTTATACCAGAAATCATCTTAAAAATCAAATGAATTGCTTCAGAGGCACAGGTAATCTTACGGCTATCTCAGTTAAACCGGGCTGCTTTAAGTCTATCGTAACCTTTCAATGGCTTTTTTTATTTGCTGACTGGTTGCCGGAGCATGAGCCTCAATAACCTTGATCAAGTCTTCACGCATATAAGCAGCTATTTTAGTAAAGTCGAACTCTCCACAAAAAGGGGCAAGGTGGTCATCTATGCCTTTGATATCGTGTAAATGCATGCCTGCCATGCAGCCGGAAAATTTCTCAAGGTATTCGCTGTGCGCGGTTATTCCGAAGCGCTGATTAACCTCTGCATGTCCAAGATCATGCCAATATACCAGTCCTTTATCTTTAAAGCGGGCCAAAAGGCTCTCTGCCTCCTCAAGGTTTGGAATCTCGTTAGGGTAATAGCGTGTCTCAAGGCCAACCTTAACCCCGCTAGAAACAGCATAGGGCAGGACTTGCTCTAGGCTCTTTATAAGCGACTGAAGATACGGCTCTTTCCTGGCCTTACGCTCGGATAAGATCTTTTCTTTCAGCCGCAGGAAAGCTCTCGAGCCATGCTTGCCTTGATTATATAAATCAATCAACTTCCTTATATAACTCCTGCTGAATTCAACCGTACCTGCATGCATTACTATAATCCCGCAAGAGACCCGGGAAGCCGTATCAATTGTGGCTTTGGTACACTCAACCGCCTTTTTCCGCTCCCTTTCATTCAGTGATGAAAGCCGGTAATAATCAGTAGCAAACCTGCCCGGCCTGGATACAGAAGGAAGCGGACAGAAATTGTGCACGCTGGCTACTTTAATGCCTAGTCCGGGCAATAGGGAGATGACTTCCTCTAGTTTTTCTTCTCTTAAGTTATACCCCAGCTCAATAGCATCAAGCCCGACTTCCTTTATCTGAAGCAGCATCTCTTTTGTATCCGCAAGAAGGCCGGACTTCCAGGTAGTTGAAATAGCAAGCATAATCAAAATCTCCGGGGATTAAGAAACATCCCGCATTAATTAGTAATTAAATATACCGTATTACTTTTTCTTCAAAGAAATCGTAGAGGTCCTTCCTATGGGGAGCTGAAGAAGCTTTCCGTTTACTTCTACGGGAATTGTAACGGATTTTATAATAGGGCCTTGAATACGAATAACAACATGCTGCTTTGTTATTATCAGGGAAGACCATCTTTCTTTATAGAAAAAACGAAGTTTTATTTTATGCCAATTTTCAGGCAAATTGGGATTAATCCTGATTATCCCCTCAAACGTTCTTACCCCGGTAAAGCCTCTTAAAACAATATCAACCGAAGCTGCCATTACGCCTGCGTGAATGCCTTCGGGGGTTGTATCGCCCTGTATATCATTAAGGTCTGATTCCAAAACCTGCTGGAAAAGAAGCCAGTTATCCTTGCTTCTGCCGAGTAAATGGGCTAAAAAACAAAACACAACTTTACTAAGGGTTGAGCCGTGCGATGTCCGTTTCAGGTAATAATCATAGTTCTTTCTTAATATATTCTTATCAAGATTATAGCCCAGCCTTTTGAATATCCCTTCTGTTTCCTGCAACGGGAAGAGATAAAAAAACATTAACACATCAGCCTGCTTTGAAACCTTGTAATTATCAGGGGAATCCCCTTCTGCTTTCAGTATCCTGTCCATCCTCTCGATATTCTCATATCTTTTTCTGTATCCGTCCCAATCCAGCTCCTCTAAGTCGAAATAACCGTCAAACTGGCTGATAATGCCTTCTTCGTTTATGATAACATTCATTTTACGGGTAATCTCTTCCCAGCGCATAAGTGCTTCGTTGTCTATCCGTAATTTCCTTAGAAACCGCAGCCTGTTGGCTTCGGGTAAGACGGAAAAAACCTCCTTGGCCTTAAGCAATGTCCAGACAATCATCAAATTCGTATAAGCATTATCCTTTAAGCCGGGCTTTTTTGAGCCGGGAAGCCCCTCGTGGAATTCATCCGGCCCTACAAGTCCTTCTGTATGGTAGCGGCCGTCCCGGGAGTCGTATTTTGCCAGGCTTGCTCCGAATTGAGCAACTGATAATATCAACTCAGCCCCGTATGAAATAAGAAAATTCAAGTCATTCAGCCTCTTGTAGTGCTGCCAGACATTATAGGCAACGGCAAATGAAACATGCCTCTGTAAATGGCTGTGGTCAGGCCCCCACGTACCTGACATGGGATTCAGGTGTATGACCTGTGTTTCTTCCTTGCCGGAAGAAGCGCTCTGCCAGGGAAACATTGCACCGTTATAGCCTGCCTGTTTTGCAGCTTCCCTTGCCCTGCCAATGCGCCTGCAGCGGTATAAAAGCAATGCCTTGGATATTTCAGGTATGTGCAGGTCAAAGAAAGACAAAGCAAAAATCTCATCCCAGAATATATGTCCGCGGTATGCTTCACCGTGCAAGCCTCTTGCGGGAAATCCGGAGTCGATATTGCTGTTATGCACAGAAGCAACCTGCAGCAGGTGAAATATATGAAGCCTTAGGGCCTTTTGCGAAAAATCATCTCCCTCAATTTGTATATCGAACCTTCTCCAGAGTTTACCCCAGGCCTGTTTATGGGTACGCAAAAGTGTAGAAAACCTATAAGAATTGTGTGTAGACTCAATTGCCGAGTGCACGGGAGAATGTATGCCTTTATCCCTTGAGGTATAAATTGATACGACTTTTTCGATTTTATAAGATTGTCTTTTATTAAGAAGGATTTTGAATTCCTGGCCAATCCTCTCTTTCCCTTTTATCAGGCATTTTATCGACGGTTTTAATTCCTGCTCACCGCTGAAGATACGCAGCCTGCAAGCCTGGGAAACCTCGATTTTTGAATGGTTTGTCCTCATTGACAGGTATATTACGTTCTTGCCAAAGCCTCCCAACGAAGAAGGATCCCAATGCTTGGAGTTTAACTGCCTGTAGCGCTCAACGCCTGCGTTAAGGACGGTACCGTCAAACATGGTTCTTACGGTAACCCACTCGCTGTAATTTTCCGGAGTGACAATATATTGCATTGCCCCGAGATGCGGGTCTGCCATATGCACTATTCTTTCTGTCTCTATGAATGTCCTGCGGCCTTTATGATCCCTGAAGCGTATTCTCCTTATAAGCATGCCGCGGCGCATGTCAAGTACCTGCTGAAAGAAGATAATCCCGCCCGTAGAAGGATAAAACCATTCACCGTCGCCGATTTTAAAAGTCAAAAATATCCAGTTCGGGCAGTTGACAATATCTTCGTTAAAAACCGTCCTATCGGAAATGTGTGTCCCCAGGCGGTTGTATAGACCGGTAATATATGTACCGGGGTAGTGAATCTTTGAGGCCAGCGCTTCGGGAAAAGCCCCTCTTGTAGCAAAATAGCCGTTACCCAGGGTACAGAGCGCCTCCCTTAGGCTCTCCTGTGAAGGCTCAAAATGATTATAAACGAGCTTCCAGGTGCTGGAGCCAACCTTCATGCTCCTGATTTCTTTATAGCGATGCAATAATTTCTTCAAAGAGCTTCTTCACCTCCTTGCTTGAAGATAATTTAAAGTCAGCTGCGGATTCCTTCTCCTGCCCGCAAACCAGTATTGCCGTGCCTCTCGTGCGCACAACCCTGAAGGCGTCTTCGTCCGTAGTGTCGTCTCCGATATAAACAACAGAAGCGTCATTCCAGGAAATATTTAGCGCCTGCATAATCCACCTTACCGCCCTTCCCTTATCCCAGGCAATCGCAGGCAGAATCTCAAAAACTTTTTTACCGCTCATCAACCTAAGCAGCGGATTATCCTTGATAACCTTATCCACTGTTTCTTTAATCCTCGGTAAATACTCTTCTTCAACCAGGCGGTAATGTACTGCGCTGCTGAATTTCTTTTCCTCAATCAGTATGCCCGGTATATCGCTTAATGCAGTATGAAGAAATTTTATTATCTTTGTAATTAAAGGTATTGCCTTTTCCGCGCGTGGCTCAACCAGGGAAACCCCGGGGCCCAAAATATCAAACCCGTGGCTGCCGGCATATAAAAGATTTTTAATACCTACGAGTTTTTCTACATCCTCCCTCATCCTGCCGCTGACAACGGCTAGCGTAGCCTTCTCAGAGAGGCAACGGATTGTTTCTCTCATCTCTTCGGATAAAACTGCAAGTTCGGGACGCTCGACAATGGGGGTTAATGTACCATCGTAATCAAGGAAAAAAACCGGCTTCTTACCTGTAAGAATAGCCGCTTTAGGTTCACGCATATAATAAGGATTGATTACTATCTTGCCCGCGCTTTTATCTTTGCTAGTATCCTCTATTTCTCCTGCTTTATCCGGCTCCTGGAATAAAGATTTTGGCTTTCTATAAAACCACCGATTAACCCACTCCAGATTTACTTCAGCCATATCCTTCATTGCCACGTCTGCGCCGTTTTCAAGCAAAGCCGTCTCGTTATCTTTTCTGGCTAAACCTATTACCAGCCCGAATCCGCCGTTCCTGCCTGCCCTGACCCCGGATATGGCATCCTCGACAACAACAACCCTGGCAGGAGATACGCCCAGATTATCTGCAGCAGTAACAAAAATATCCGGCTCAGGCTTGCCTTCCAAGCCCAGTTCAAGCGAAACTTCACCGTCTACCCGCGTCTGGAATAAATTATCGATGCCGGCGGCCTTGAGAATATACTCGCAGTTCTTTGAAGAAGATATAACAGCAGTTGCAATACCGGAC
>JAHJCI010000054.1 GCA_018813085.1 Candidatus Omnitrophota bacterium
CTATAGAGGGCAATACTTATATATTCGAGATTCTAGCAATTGATCCTTCCGGGAAGAAGACTCTGGCTGAAGTACGGGATGAGATTAATAAAATTCTTTTTAATCAGAAATTGCAAAACGCAATGCTGGTATGGATGGAGAAGCTGGAATCCGATGCCTATATTGAAATTAAGGGAGACTATGCGGGGCGTTAAAATAGGCATAACAATGGGGGACCCTGCGGGTATCGGGCCGGAAGTAATAGCTAAGGCAATATCCAGCCCGGATATTAAAAAATTAGGCAGAATTTTCTTAATCGGTGATAAATGGATATTCAACAAAATAAAAAATAAAAAATTAAAAATTAAAAATGTGGAATTTATCGATTTGAAGAATGTTCCGCGTAAAAACTTTAAATTCGGCAAAGTCAGGCGAGCTTATGGCAGGGCTTCTATGGAGTACCTGTTTAAAGCCGTAGAATTAATCAAGAACAGGAAGATTGATTGTCTTGTAACTGCGCCGATCTCTAAACAATCAATACGCTTAGGCGGTTTTAGCTATAGCGGGCATACGGAATTCTTAGCCGCACAATTTACTAAAAACAAAGACAGTATTGTAATGATGCTCTTGAATAAATACCTTAAAATAAGCCTGGTAACGCGGCATTTATCTTTAAAAAAGGTAGCTCCTAGCCTGAATCAGAATTTAATCTATAAAACCATACTCATAACATACGATGCGCTGAGGAATTATTTTGGTCTGATTAAGCCTCATATTGCAGTGGCTGCTTTAAATCCTCACAGCGGAGAATCAGGGCTCTTAGGAAGCGAAGAAATCAAAAAGATTGCTCCTGCGGTAGAAAAAGCAAGGCGATTGGTAAAAAATATTGCAGGCCCCATAGCTGCGGATTGGGCTTTTTCTTGCGCAAGGGCAGGTAAATTTGACGCCGTAATTGCCATGTATCATGACCAGGCGTTGATACCCCTGAAGATCACAAGCCCTGAGAGCGGGGTAAATATGACTCTAGGGCTCGGCTTTGTGCGTACATCGCCTTTACACGGTACCGGCTTTGATATCGCAGGCAGGAATATTGCCGAAGGCAGTAGTTTTCGCGCTGCGATTAAGGCAGCCGTAGACTCTAGCAGCAATTTGATACGGTCTAAAAAAGTAAAAACCGTTTAATGAATTGAGGTGGACAAAAATGTCCGGAAAATCTAAAGTTAATCAAAGAAAAAAGAGTATTATCCTGAGAAAGGTTTTTCGCTTACTTCTTCTGTTTTGCTCTTTAACTGTTTTCTTATCGTTTTCTGCTCTAAGAGATGCCTGCTCTAAAGAATACAGCTCTATTGTTGATTTTCTCTGCGAATACGCAATGAACCTTTATGAAAAGGGCGCTGTAAATGAAGCCCGGGAGGAATTTAAGAAGGTTTTAATTATTGATCCTGATAATCATACAGCCATAAAGTACCTTAAGCATTTGGGCGAGCAAATAAAAGAGCCGGCCGAGCCGCGACCAGTTGGCAAATTAATATATGAGGCTCCTGCCGGGCAGAGCGAGGACAACTCAGGAGAAGAGGTATCTTCTTTAAGGGATAATAATAGAGAGCTACAGAAAATTATTGCTGCCAAACAAAACGAGATTGAAGGGCTTGGCAGGGCAGTTGCAGAAAAAGAGAAACAAATAGACGCCATTAAGATTAAGGCCAGTGATGATTCCTTGGCCCGGATAGAAGGCTTCAGGCAGCAGGTCGAGGATAGAGAAGTATATATCCGCAAACTGGAGCTTCAAGTTAAAGGGCTGGAGGAGAAAATCAGCCTCGCCAAGGATGATGCTGTGGCTAATATTGCCGAAGCAGGGAAGCTAAGCGAACAATTAAGCCGGTTTAAGAGCGCAAGCAGCAAAGACGTATCCGTTTACCTCGCAGATATAGATAAACTGCGCCAAGACGTAGTTGCCAGGGATAATGAGATTACCGGCCTAAACGAAGAATTGAGCATTATCAGGGGGAGTGTTCCGGAAGATAAAATAGCGCTCAGCGGACTCAAACAGCAAATTGAGAGCTTGCACAAGAAGTTGGCCTTAGCTGAAAATGATTCCTCAAAGAGTATAAGCGAGATGTATAAGTTAAACAAGCAATTAAGCCAGGCAAGGGAAGCATTCTCCGTCAGGGAAACTGAAGCCTCTGGATTAGAGAAAGAAATTGCTAACAAGGATAAAGAGATCGAGTCGCTTAATAAACAGCTCGGAGCAATCCAGGGCGATTCTCTTTCATCCAGGGACAGCTCCTGGGAAAGTGCTGCCCAAATACGCAGGCTGATCAGGGAATTAAGCCAGTTTAAAAAGGAATCTAAAAGTATGCTGCAGGATAAGGAAAAGGAAATCTCGGCATTTAAGAAAGAGGTTTCTTCTTGTCAGAAACAGCTTGATGAGAAAGAAAAAGAGATCAAGGAGCTTGAGCTTCGGGTTAAAGGGCTACAGGAGAAAATCAACCTCTCTAGGGAAGATGCTGCGGCTAATATTGCCGAAGCAAAGAAGCTAAGCGAACAATTAAGCCGGATTAAGAGTGTAAGCAGTAAAGAGGTATCCGGTTACAATACGGAAATCGATAAACTGCGTCA
>JAHJCI010000005.1 GCA_018813085.1 Candidatus Omnitrophota bacterium
ATCCAGCGCCTGCTCCAGGGGAATATTTACGGATAAAGACATCGTTTGCTCCTCAAACCTGCGGCCGTAATTTAATAGCTTTTTGTCCCACTCACTCATTCTAAAACCCATGGATTTCTTCTCTTTTGTTTCCACATATTGAGCATAGAGTTGTATCATGCCATCCATAATCGCCCTGTGGTCTTTTCTTGTCTTATTGTTTACCAATTGCTTGAGCCGGCTTAAAGAGCCAAAGGGCTCGATTCTGCCGCCCCTTAAATATAACTGTCCTTCGGTAATATACCCTGTGTTATCCGGTATGGGATGAGTAATATCGTCTCCGGGCATAGTGCTGACACTGAACACGGTAATTGAACCTGCTGAATCAAAATCAACTGCCTTCTCATAACGGGAAGCTAGTTGGCTGTATAAATCTCCGGGATAACCCCTGTTTGAAGGAACCTGCTCCATGGTTATTGATATCTCTTTTAAGGCATCACAAAAATTAGCCATATCGGTCAGCAGCACTAAAACCCTTTTGTTTTGAAGAGCAAACGCCTCGGCAACAGCCAGGCATAAATCAGGCACCATAATACCCTCTACTACAGGATCAGCAGCGGTATGAATAAAAAATACAGAACGGTTTAAGGCGCCTCCTTCTTCCAGTGTATCCCGGAAAAACATATATTGGTCATACTTTAAGCCAATGCCTCCCAGAACTATCATATCTACCTCTGCCTGCAGGGCAATCCTTGCCAGCAATTCATTATATGGCTCACCGCTAACCGAAAATATGGGAAGCTTCTGCGATTCCACCAGGGAATTAAATACATCTATCATAGGAATATTTGTCCTGATCATATTCCGCGGTATAATCCTCTTTGCCGGATTTACTATCGGCCCTTTTATCTCAATAAGATTATCTAAAAGAGCCGGGCCTTTATCCAAGGGCAGGCCGCTTCCGTTAAAAATCCTTCCCAGCATATTATCCGAAAAGGCTACCTTCATGGGATGGCCTAAGAACCTCACCTGGTCCTGAGTGGATACTCCTCTTGTCCCGGCAAACACCTGCAGGAATACCAAATCATTATCCAATTTTATAACCTGTGCCAGCGACTTACCTTCGTTGGTAAATACCTCAGCGAGTTCTTCGTAAGCCACTGCCTTGGCCTTTACCATTATCACATTTCCTGAGATGCTTAATATCTTGCTATATACCTTTTTCATTTTGGCAACTGCTAGCTATGAAGCTGTCTATGGATTTCTCCTGTTCCTTGAATTCGGGAGAATCCTTTTCTTTATAATTCCAATCAAGGAATAATTGCCTCAAAGAGTAGAAGAATCCGCGGGCATGGTCTTTATCTCTAAAAGGACAATCTGTATCTAATACTCTAACCGTCTTCTTAAATACATACTCCTGTCTTTCGCCCGGAGTCTGGGCATCTATTTTGTCAAAGGCATTCTGCTGCATATAAACATTATCCAAAAATTCGCTTTTCAAATAAACAATAAAATCCTCAATAGACGTTCCCTCTTCTCCCACTACCTTCATCATCTGCATAATTTCATTTCCTCTAAATAAAATGTCACGGGCTTTGTTTATCAAATCCAGCGGCATGAAACTACTATATTTACTCCAGCTCTCCAGAGGGTCTATGGAAGGAAATTTTCTTGCATTAGC
This sequence comes from Candidatus Omnitrophota bacterium, assembly GCA_018813085.1. Taxonomy (GTDB): domain Bacteria; phylum Omnitrophota; class Gorgyraeia; order Gygaellales; family JAHJCI01; genus JAHJCI01. The sequence goes on from JAHJCI010000005.1 coordinate 1,661, forward strand.
CCTGTCTCTGGATAATCCGTGAAAAGCGCCTACAAATTTAAGGGTCGCCTGGGTAACAGGCTCTTCAAAATTCCCTCCGGCAGGGCTGACAGTGCCTCCTATGGTAAGAGTGCCTTGTCTTCCGTCAATAAGTTTTACTGCCCCAGCTCGCTCGTAAAACGCGGCGATATGAGATTCCAGATAAGCCGGGTACGCTTCCTCGCCGGGAATTTCTTCAAGCCTGCCGGAAACCTCCCTCATTGCCTGCGCCCATCTTGAAGTAGAATCCGCCAATAGTAAAATATTCAACCCCATCTGCCGGTAGTATTCCGCTAAGGTTGCGGCTGTGTAAACAGAGGCCTCTCTTGCTGCCACAGGCATAGAGCTTGTATTACAAATGATAATCGTCCTCTCCATTAAAGTCTTGCCTGTGCGCGGGTCTATTAATTTGGGAAACTCCCTTAAGGTTTCCACTACCTCTCCGGCCCTCTCCCCGCAAGCGGCAATTACAACAATATCCACCTCTGCGTAACGGCTTATTATCTGCTGAAACACGGTTTTGCCTGAACCAAAAGGGCCGGGAATGCAATAAGTCCCGCCTTTGACAAGAGGAAAAAAGGTATCTAAAATCCGCACTCGGGTTATCAAAGGTTCCCGGGGAGGAATCTTTTCTTTATAGACGCTGATCGGCGTTTTTACCGGCCAGTTAAATAACATATCAAGCTCTATCGAGTTTCCCTTTTTGTCTTTTAAGACCGCTATTATATCCTTTGCTTTATATTTCCCCTGAGAAACAATACTTTCCAGCGAATATTCCTGCGATAAATCAAAAGGCACCATAATTAAATGCTGGAATACGCCTTCTGGCACATAACCTAAAGCTACGCCTGCACTAACTGAATCTCCTTTATTTACCAGCGGAGTGAATTCCCATTCAGTTTCAAAATTCAATGCATCCTTTAATACCCCTCTCTTTAAAAAGAACCCATACTCTTGGGCTAACTCTACAAGAGGATTTTGTAGGCCGTCATAAATCTGGCCCAGCAGCCCTGGCCCCAGCTGGACAGAAAGCATCTCGCCTGTAAATTCTACTTTATCCCCTACTCTAACGCCTTTGGTATTCTCAAAGACCTGTAAGTAAGCGGTATTGCCCCTTATTCTTATAACCTCCGACATCAGGCGCTCTTGCCCCAGGACTACAAATCCCACTTCGTTCTGCAGGACGCTGTCTTCAAAGGAAACGGAAATCATGTTTGCGTTAATGCCTGTAATAAATCCGGGTCTTTTACTCATAATGCCACCGTTGAAAGTTCCTCAAATCTCTGTTTGCCTTTTTCATTATCAAAAGTGAATAATCTTTCCAATATCTGTAATTTTAGGCAATAGATTATCAAGAAATCTAAATCAAAAAAATGCTCTATTTCCTGCTCCTCTAAAAATCCCCATCTAAAAAATAAAAGCGCCTGTTCAATCTCTAACGGATTATTGCCTGCCTGTATTATTTCATTTATATCTTTTTGCATCTTATATTCCTGGTTCTTCCCCCGGGCTGTTCTAAAAAGAGAGAGTTGGCTTCTTATCGAATATTCGAAGTCCTTCCATTGCTTCAAAAGGGGCGTGTCTTTTTTATCAGCGATAAAATGATTGACGTTCAGCGCGGACAAGACAACAAAATCGCCTGCCGACAGCCATTTTTTCGACTCGGCAAGAAAATCCTCTTTGCTTATTGCGGGTCTTTCGTAAAATTTAAGCAAAGGCAGGCTTGAGATTAAATAATAGTATTTATCCATGTCTGGATTTTTGATAATCGACGCCAGTATCTATAATCAAGCATCTAGTATCTTCACAATAAAGGGGCGCAAGTGCACTTTAAGAATTTCCAGTGTTGCCTCGTCAGTAAAGTCGTAATGAAAATTTTCATCCTTAATGCCTATATATAAACCTTTGTTGATATCCGGGCTGGCCTTAAAGGTTATGCCTTGGGCTAATTCTTTTTTTATTCCAGAAAGAAGCAACGCCTCTAAGCGCTTCTTATCCTGCGGACTTAAGGAAATCTCAACCCCCGAGTCTTTGTCCTTAAGCCAGGTATCGGCAATCCTGATAACCAACTCCTTGATTAATTCGTCAGAAAGGCTGCGCTGTACTTCTTTCTTAAGAATACTCTCAAATATATTCCTTATCTCTTCCTTTAAGCTGAGTAGCGCATCCCTGACGGCCTGGGCTATAGCTTTATGGGAATTATCCTGAAGTTTAGCTGCCTGGTCTTCGGCTGATTTGATGACAAAGGCGGCTTTATCTTCCGCCTGCCTGAGAATAGCCTTTTCCCTTTCTTCTGCCTGTCCGATAACCTCCCGGGATTTCTTATTTGCCTCTTCGATCCCGTCTTTTTTTATTTTCTCTATTAAACTGCTTAATTGCATTTCCATAACTGCTCCTTTTATGAACACATAACTTATGGAGCGCGAAGTACGACATAAGTTATAAGTGTGAATTAATCCCGAAGCTTATCCAAAAGGATAGACCTTACCCATACCTTACAAGGGAAGGGTCTTAAGCAAGGGATATTTTAACTTTGACCCCGATAGCAAAACACTTCGAAAATTTATTCTAAATTTTCTCGTAGCTATCGGGGTAAGTTCGGCCAAATAACTTAGCAGCGCTTACGCTCGCTAAGTTATGGCCTCACTTATCTCCTTAGCAACAGATAAAGGGTCTTTGGCTTTAACTATCGGCCTGCCGACAACAATAAAGTCTGCTCCGGCTTCAACTGCATCTTTTGCCGTAGCAATTCTTGCCTGGTCATCAGAAGCATGGCCTTGAGGCCTTATTCCAGGCGTTACAATCAGAAAATCCTGCCCCAATTCCTTTCTCACCCTCGGCGCTTCATAAACAGAACAGACCACACCGTCTAAGCCGGAATTCTTAGCAAGGATCGCAGCTTCTAAAACATTGTCTTCGGTAATCTGGCTATTATTGACGCTTGTCAAAACCGTAATGCCTATAATAAGGGGTTTTTTTATATTCAACTCTTGCGCTTTATCCGTTGCGCTTCTTACTGCTGCCTTCAACATCTCCTCTGCGCCCTGAGTGTGCACATCTAACATAAACACGCCTAACTCAACGGCAGAGGATACTGCATTTTTTACTGTATTAGGTATATCGTGGTATTTTAAGTCCAGAAATACCTTCGCGTTTTTTTTATTAATCATTTTTACTGCTTCCGCTCCGCAAGCAGTAAATAATTGACTGCCGACCTTAAAGATTTTAACCGCCGGGTAGAGTAAATCAACCAGGCGCTTTGCTTCTTTCAGATTATCTACGTCTAAGGCAACGATTAACTGCGTTGTGTGTTTCATTATATTACCAGACTCCCTCTGAATTGCCTTATCTCCTTAATCTTATTTTTTATTAAATAGCTGTTTATGCCCTCTGCTATTTCAATGCTTGCCTTAGGATTAATAAAATTTCCCGTGCCCACAGCCACTGCGCTTGCTCCTGCGAGGATAAATTCCAG
>JAHJCI010000055.1 GCA_018813085.1 Candidatus Omnitrophota bacterium
CCATCAGAATACATCCGAGAGTTTAATTCTTCCTGGATCAAAATGTCTGCTCCTATTCCCTTATAGATATTCGCTTCTAGCTTTACAGCCTCTAAAAGACAATCTTCTCCATTTCTAGTAATATTATAAATAACCTTCTTAAGCTGAATGCTTTCTGCATCTTTGCCAGTTGGCGGTTGATCATCTAAGAATATTTTTGCCTTATCAGGCCCCGGATACGGGCCTTCGGCCACCTCAATCATCTTGTTGTCTTTTCCGATAAATTCTACTTTATGTCCTGCCAATAATATAATCTTATCTCCTGCTTCTAGCACAGGCTCGCCAATATATTCTCCCTTTGTCGTATAAAGGTAGCAATTCGCCTTACCCCTAACCATGAATATCATCGTCTCCCTTGGCTTCTCTATAGGTGTCTCTATATGCGGCCTATCCCTTTCTCCTTGCTTCGGAGACTTAGTTCCTATATTTAAAGCATTGTCAGGAAGTGTGACTACGCGGAATTTCTCAAACTCAACATCTCTCCGCAAGACAAGAGCTATATCTTCTTCGGTATCTAAGTGGCGTATAATTTCGGGAACAGCTTTTCCTCCAGCCATAAATTCCGTAATCCGCTCTTTCCTGATATCGCGATAGCTTAAAGAGGAAGTTTGATTCACAATGGTGATTGTTGATGCTTCCATTGCTATTATGTTATAACTTGCAAAAGTAGAAATTAAATCCCCTGCGCGTAACTCTATGTAAGAAGCGGCTCCTTTTACAAGAATATCTATGCTGCCTCTCTCAACGTAAATCGCTTCTTGCAAGCTATTATTTGCGGAGAAATCTTGGCCTTCTTCTAAATCAACTACCCTTAGCTGCATTGGCAACTCAGATGAAGTCACTCCCCGCTCATTCTTCCTGACGATTATTGCCTGGGTTTTTCCTTCCTTATCTTTTATCTCTTCATCAAAAGCGGGACTGTCATGAGACAACTCATCGCGTAACCAGGCATAAACATTCATATAATAACCGATGCTTCTGCTCCAACGATTGTTTGCCTGCATGGCGTTGATAATGATACTATTCCAGGTTGCCTTTTCTTTATAAACCGAAACCGCTCTCTCTAAAGTAGCATAAAGCTGACTGGCGTTTGTAACTCTACGGATACCGTCTTCGTTAGCATCTGCTAATATCCGGGAAACTCCATCAAAAACAAATCCCGTCCAATTCGAGCCCAACTCAAACACGGTATCGGCTAAGCCTCCTGTCTTTCTTACGACAGGAATAGCCCCATAGCGCATAGCAATCATCTGGGTTAAGCCGCTCGGCTCGTAATCTGAAGGAACCAATACCATATCCGCCCCGGAATAGATCATCCTTGACAATTTATCGTTATAAGCCCTGATGTATACCATGTTTGAGCCATCGCTATAAATATCCGCGTATTTTGCCAGCATCTCTTCAAGCCACTCTTCACCTGTGCCTAAAATAACCAGATCCATATCCAGCTTTTGCCTTCTCCCGGCATAAATATCTTCTATAATCTGAAAGAGGATATCTATTTGTTTCTGCCCAACCAGCCTGGATACTATACCAGCCAAAGGACGATTAGAATCTATCTTTAAGACTCCTCTCTTCTTCAAAGGATCGATGCCCAAAGTGCTTATATCTCCGGTTTCAGACAGAAATTCCTGTAATACTTTCTTATTTACTGCTCGCGCTTCCTTTACTTTATCGATGCCGTCGTTAATTTCATAATTGGCAGTGATGGCTTTATCGGTTTTCGGATTCCAAACAGAGAAATCAATGCCATTAAGTATACCGCCGAACCTGTTTTTAATATCCTCCAATTCCCTGTCTACCACTGCAAAACCTCTTCTGATTTGATCGGCATAAGTATTGCTGACCGTATTTATATAGCTGCCTTCAGGTCCGAGATGTTTAATTACCCCCGGAGCTATAGCCATAAAGTTAAGCTTGCCGGACTTGATGACCAAGGATTCTACCCCTGCTACCCCGATTTCCGGATACCATTCAGCCGGATAATCGCCCTGATAACCTATATTATGGATTGTGAAGACGCTTCCTGTTTGCGCGAAGTAATAG
>JAHJCI010000056.1 GCA_018813085.1 Candidatus Omnitrophota bacterium
AGGCAAACAAAGGCTAAAACAGAAGAATATCCCCCTATTACTGTCAGGGGAGGAAGCCTTAGAGCTATTCATTATAAAATGCCTATTGCTTCAGCACAAGTAAAATCAGCATTATTGCTTGCTGGTTTATATGCCAAGGGGACTACGAGGATATTTGAGCCGGTAAAGACACGTGATCATACCGAACGTATGCTTGAGTATTTCGGGGCGAGGATAAAGGTTAAAGGCAAAATTATTTCTTTATCGGGCAGGAGAGAATTAACCTCTCCCGGGCGAATCGAGATTCCTGCTGATATTTCATCAGCAAGTTTTTTTATCGCAGCCGCAATATTACTGCCTGGTTCACGTATTCTGATAAGGTCTGTAGGGTTGAATCCCGGACGCACAGGAATAATCCGGGTATTAAAACGCATGGGAGCGGATATCAAGGTCGTTATGCGTAAATCCTTTGCCTGTGGCAGCGAGCCGGTAGGCAATCTTATTGTTAAAAGCAGAAGTATCAGAGGTATCAGAATTTTCAGGGAGGAAATTCCCCAGCTTATTGATGAACTTCCGGTTCTGATGGTAGTTGCCTGTTTTGCCAAGGGGTTGACCGTAATCGAAGGGGTAGAAGAGTTAAGGGTTAAGGAAACTGATCGCATAGTGTCTATGGTAAGCAATCTGAAAAAGATGGGAGCATGTATCCGCGTCAGCAGTTCCTCTAAAGGAAGCAGAAAAACAAAGGAAAAAATAATAATTCAGGGTTCAGAAGGGCTTAGGGGCGCCAGGGTAAAGAGCTTTGGAGACCACCGTACGGCAATGAGCATGGCGGTTGCAGGATTGGCAGCCAGGGGCAGGACTATTATTGATGATTTTAGTTGCGTTGATAAGTCATTTCCGGGCTTTCAAAAGTTTTTAAAGGATGTTATTAAGTAATTTTTGTGATATTTTCATTATTTTGTTATTACGCAGATGAGCCCCGTTAGAAATTTTATTTCTAACGGGGTGAGCGCAGATAATTTGAGTGCATCATATAAAAGAACACTTTCAAATAATACATTATTAGGTAAATTTTTATTTGACCGCTCAACTTTTCTATATTAGAATATAGCTCTATTTAAAAGGCAGGTATTGTCATTTTAAATATTTCTTGCTTCCTGGAAGGTCTGTGTTGACAGGAAAAGGAATTTCTGTTAATATTTAACTTAACATGGTTGAAATTTTCAATCTTAAAAAGAGTGTAAAAAAGTTTTTTAATTATCTGCTGGGGCTATTTTCAAACGATATGGGAATAGACCTGGGTACGGCTACTACTTTGGTTTACGTAAAAGGCGAAGGTATAGTTCTTTGTGAACCTTCGGTAGTAGCGATTGAGAAAGGGACTTCTCATGTTTTGGCAGTAGGAGAAGAGGCAAAGCGCATGTTAGGGCGTACGCCCGGTAATATTATCGCAATCCGCCCTATGAAAGACGGCGTAATCGCCGATTTTGAGATTACCGAGGCGATGCTCAGGTATTTTATCAAGCGCGTACACCACCGTAAAGTACTGGTAAGGCCCAGGGTTGTTATAGCCATACCTTCGGGAATCACCGGAGTTGAGAGGCGCGCTGTCAGGGATTCGGCTGAGCGTGCCGGGGCTAGAGAAGTTTACTTAATAGAAGAGCCGATTGCCGCGGCAATCGGCGTAGGCTTGCCTATCCAGGAACCGATAGGCAATATGATTATCGATATAGGAGGCGGCACAACAGAAATCGCTGTAATTTCCTTAGCCGGAATAGTTTTCTCCAAATCCATCCGAATCGGAGGAGATGAAATGGATGAGACTATTATTGAATACCTGAAGAAAAACTATAATTTAATGATCGGAGAACGTACGGCCGAGGATGTAAAGATTAAAATAGGCTCTGCTTACCCGATAGACGAAGAATTAAGTTTAGAGGTAAAAGGAAGGGATCTGGTTAGCGGTTTACCCAAAGCTATAACCATAACCTCCCAGGAAATAAGGGATGCCTTAAAAGAGACGCTTGAGGCGATTATTGAAGCAGTCAAGGTTTCCCTGGAAAGAACTCCTCCTGAATTAGCAGCGGATTTGATTGAACACGGCATTATTATGGCGGGGGGCGCTGCGCAATTAAAGGGTTTAGATAGGCTCATTTCTGAAGCAACCGGTCTTCCTGTACACGTTGCAGATGAGCCTTTAACCGCGGTTGCCCTGGGCACTGGCAAGGTTTTAAGCGAAATCCGCTATCTCAAGAGAGTCACTGTTCCGATAAAGTCTGAAATTCATCCCTAACTAAAAATAAACAAAATAAAGTGTGTTAGCAAGGAAGAAAAACTCAGCTATCCTTTTTTCAGCAGCCGCAGTAGCCATCCTTGCCTCAATTTTTATCCCCTTATTCAGGGTTAATCTGCTAGATAGTTTGCGTTGTCCCCTTAAGGTTTTTTCCTTTCTCAGCCGGGAAATCGAGAAGATTGTTTCTTACCACAAGATCTCAATTCAAAACCAGCAACTTAAAAAACAAATTGGGCTAGGCCGGCGCCAGATCCATGAGTCTTCAGAATTATATTTAGAAAATATCCGCATAAGGCAACTGCTTGATTTTAAGCAGATGTCCGTTTATCCTTTGACAGCCGCAAGCGTAATCGCTTATGACCCCTCTAATCTATCTTCAATAATTATTATAGATAAAGGCAGGCGCGAAGGGATTATTCGTGATTGCGCCGTAATTACCAATGATGGCCTGGTGGGCAGAATAATAGAAGCCGGAAATTCTACAAGCAAGGTACTGCTTATCAATGATCTTAACTCCGGGGTGGCGGCTTTTATTCAACGCAGCCGCAGCCAAGGGCTTGCCTCAGGCAGTCTGGGAGGAGGGATAATGTTGCGTTATTTATCCCCCGAGGCTGATGTTCAAATTTCCGATTTAGTAGTTACCTCAGGTTTAGGCGGATTGTACCCTAAGGGAATTCTTATAGGAGAAATCTCCGGAATCCGCCAGGAAGATAACCGGCCTGAGAAAATTGCTTTACTTGAGCCGAGCGTAAATTTAAATAAATTAGAAGAAGTCCTGGTTGTATTAAAAGAATGAATACAATAAGAGCAGGAAATTATCGCAGGAGCCAAACCCGCAAAAACGCAGATTATTATTCTTCTTCCTTTAGGGCGAAGCCGCAAGGGGGGCCGGGTTTGTGGTTTTCTGTTATTAAAGTTAAGGTATCTATATTGAGGTTATTTAGAAAATATCAGGCAGAATTGAAGGCGTTGTTGATGCTCTTTGTGGCTTTTTTCCTGCAGGCGACACTATTAAATCATTTCCGTATTTTTAATGTCAAACCGGAACTTATTTTAGCTATTCTGGTATTTTATTCTTTCTTCCTGGATTTCAAGCCGGTACTTGGCCTTGCTTTTATCGCAGGAGTATTCTATGATTTAATGAGCGTTTTGCCTTTCGGCTTTAACACTCTTATATTTATACTCTGGGTCATATTGATCAGGCTGGTATCAAGGAAGCTGGCAGTTGAGAACGGCTTAATCACCGGAGGCGTATTGTGTATGATTATCTTGCTGAATAATCTCACAGGCCAGGCTGTCCGTTACCTTCTGGGTATTTCTACAGGAGGTAATTTTTTTCCGATAATCGCGATTATAGAAACCTTATTTACTTTATTAATCGCCTTACCTATATATAATCTCCTCAGGCATATATTCAGGCTTAAGCCCCTTCAGAAAGTTTCTTTGGCGAGAATATAAATGGCAAAAATACGAGTTGTAAACCTTCTGATCGCAGCAGGATTTATATTATTATGGATAGCTCTTTTTTACCTGCAGATTATCAGTTTTCCCCAATACCATCAATTGAGCCAGGCAAACCGCATCAGGATCCTGCCTCAGCCTGCAAGCCGCGGAAGGATCCTGGATTGCAACGGAAATATTCTGGCTGCAGACGACCTCTCTTATAATCTCCTGCTTATACCCGAAAGCAGGCAGTTTCCCCAGGAACAAATTAGCAAATTATCAAAGATTCTATCTGTGTCCGAAGAAGAACTCAAGCAAGAATTTAGTAAAAAATATACGCTTCCCTTTGTTCCGCTGCTGCTTTCTGAAGATTTGCCTTTAGAACAGGCAGTAGCGATAGGGCAGCTAAAATATGATTTACCGCGGATAGATATTCAGGTCGTACCTAAGAGAGTCTATACTTTAGGGAATGTTACCAGCCATATCCTTGGCTATATGGGCGAAATCGACGTCTGGCGCCTGGAGCAGTTGAAAGAATACGGGTATAAAGTTCAGGATTTAATAGGTTACAGCGGAGTAGAAGAGGTCTATGATTATATCCTAAGGCCGATTGAAGGAGGTATGCAGGTTGAGGTTGACAACAGGGGAAGGTTATCGCGGATTCTCGGCATAAAGGCAGCAAAGAAAGGCAGGGATATACAGTTGACCGTTGACGCGCGTATCCAGAAAATAATTCACGATAATCTCAAAGATAAGACCGGCTCTGTAGTTGTAATTAATCCGCAGGACGGAGAACTTATCGCATTAGCCAGTTATCCGGATTTCGACCCTTTGGTTTTTCAGAAGGGCAGAGCTTCCTTAATTAACCCTTTATTAAATGACCCCGACGCTCCTTTATTTAATCGCGCCATTAGCGGACAGTATCCCCCGGGTTCCGTGTTTAAAGTTATAGTTGCTTCAGCAGGCATTGAGAAGAAAAAAATTGGCTCCTCGACTACGTTTATTTGTTCGGGAGAACTTAAAGTCGGGAACAGGCAGTTCTCATGCTGGGGCCTGCACGGAGAAGAGAATATTCGTGATGCTATTGTTCATTCCTGCAATGTATTCTTCTATAACTTAGGACTGAGTTTGGGCCCTCAGCTGATTAATGAGTACGCATTGAAGTTTGGCCTTGGCCAACGCACGGGAATAGACTTAAACGCAGAAGCAACAGGTTATGTGCCTTATTCTTTATGGGAGAGGATAAGAAGGCGCCGCAGCTGGTATCCGGGCGATACGGCGAATTTATCCATTGGCCAGGGCGGACTCCTGGTTACGCCTTTACAGATTGCCCGTATGATGGCAGTTTTTGCTAACGGCGGTAAATTAATAAAGCCGGTATTAATTAAGTCAATAGAAAATGAGAGCAATAATTTAGAACCCCTCAGCCGGAACCAGAGCGTAAATTTATTGTTCAGTAAGGAAACCCTGGAGGAGGTAAGAAAAGGGCTGATAGGCGCTGTTAGGGATTCCGGGGGGACTGCTTCTGTCCTTTCGGATTTAGGAGTTTCCGTTGCCGGAAAAACCGGGAGCGCTCAGGTAGGTTCCGGTCGGGCCCACGGCTGGTTTGCCGGATTTTTTCCGGTAGAAAACCCGAAATTCGTTATTTGTGTTTTTCTGGAACACGGCGGTTCCGGTTATTACGCCTGCCGGGTAACCAGGAAAATTATAGAAGAGATGCTGAAAGAGAAAATATTATGAGTAAGCATGTCCTGCGCTTAACCTTGCTCTTAATCTTGATTAGTTTAATCGGAGTGCTAACTATCTATAGTAGCACAATCAACAGCCCTTCACAGTCAGAGAGGTATATTTACCTGCGCCAGTTTGCCTGGCTTTGTTTGGGTTTTATTTGTTTTCTGGGCATTTCTAAAATTTATTATCATCGCCTCTGGGATTTGGCTTATTTGTTTTATGCCCTGGGGATACTATTTTTATTGATGGTAGCATTCCTTGGATTGACCCGCTTAGGTGCCCAGAGATGGATAAGGGTTTTATGGTTTAATTTCCAGCCTTCGGAATTAATGAAATTGATAGTTATCATATTTCTGGCACGCTACTATAGCAAGCCCGGACCCGGCTTAAGGCAAAATGTAGGGGATTGGGGTTTCCTGAGAGCGGTGTTGATTCCTTTTGCTTATATCAGTTTACCGGTAATCTTAATTATGAATCAGCCGGATTTGGGTACCGCAACTTTTATCTTTTTTATCTTCCTGGCTATGCTCTTTGTAGCGCGGGTAAATTTTAAATTCGTCGCTTCTATTTTACTGGGGATTGCTTTAGCTTCACCGCTGTTTTGGTATTTCCTAAAGGATTACCAGAAAAACAGGCTTATGGTTTTTCTTAATCCCAATGTCGACCCACTTGGTTCAGGCTATACAATAATTCAATCCAAGATTGCCATAGCCTCCGGAGGATTATTCGGTAAGGGCTGGTTGGCAGGCAGCCAGAGCCAGTTGCATTTCCTGCCTGAATCTCATACGGATTTTATTTTTGCCTCTTTTGCCGAAGAGTGGGGATTCCTGGGCGTTTCGCTTTTATTATTGCTCTATTATTTCCTGATAATCTTTGTATTGAATGTTGCCAGGAGGGCTCCGGATCATTTTGGGCGTCTATTGGCCAGCGGTATAGCATTGTCGCTGGTTATCCAGATTTTTATAAATATCGCAATGACCATTGGCCTGGCGCCTGTTGTGGGCCTGCCCTTGCCGCTCTTAAGCTATGGCGGCTCACATCTGGTAGTTATCTTTCTCTCTATGGGGATACTAATCAGTATTGAAAAAAGACTTGCATCATAAATAAATTATGCTATAATTCTGAAAAGTTATTTTTATTAAAAAAATGTCGAAACCACTTCTTATCGCAGTAGTTATAATATCTCTATTGAGCCTGGCGATACCCGGGCGTGCCTGGGCCGGGAGAGAGACGGTTAGCCTTGCGGGGATTGAATTTCTCTTTGGCTATGGACAGGGAGATTTAGACTATGGAGAGGATTATAAGATTATACCTCTTTTGGTTGCTTTCGATTTTGACATCAAGGCATTAACCAAAAAGATAGGTTTTAATCCTGCCAGCATGGTTCAATTCCAGATCGAACCCTTTCTTGGCCTGATTACCCAACCTAAAACCAACCTTGAAATCGGAAATTCATTTTTATTTAAGCTCGGTTTGGTGCCTGATGACTGGAAGTTGCAGCCTTATCTAAAAGGCGGCGCAGGCATGATTTACATGACTCAGCATACTATAGAACAGTCTACGCAATTTAACTTTATCCCCCAGGCAGGAGCTGGCTTGCATTATTTTATTAACAGCGATACCGCACTTACCGCAGAATACCGCTTTCGTCATTTATCTAACGCAAGTATCAAGCATCCCAATTCCGGCATTGATGCCGATATTTACCTTTTCGGGATAGCCCGCCGTTTTTAATCTAGAGCCTTTAATCTATAATCAGCCACATTTTTATGGTATAGGAAAGTACTTGTGCCCGTAAGGGTATAAAATACATTCCTAATCCTAAAGGATAGGCCTTACTAATACCTATTAAAGGAAGGGCCTTATCACAAGGATAGACCTTTCTAATACCTGTTAAAGGAAGGGTCTTATCACAAGGATAGGCCTTCCTAATACCTGTTAAAGGAAGGGCCTTATCG
>JAHJCI010000006.1 GCA_018813085.1 Candidatus Omnitrophota bacterium
CACCTGTGAAAAGTGCCCCTTCTATAAAGGCGACAACAAGTGCCGGCTCCCACTGGGCAACCCGCCCAAGTCCTTCAAGTCTGCCAGGGAGCATTACCGTATTTACTTTGGTAAACCTTACCCCAGCCTCCCAACAACGGGAATTTCCCTGTTTCTTTGGCTTTACCCAGATTACGTCCCCCTGTACATAGAACGGCCCCAGGTAAGGGACAATTTTAAAACTCCCCGTCAAGCGGCTTCCCACCTTAAGCTGCTTGTTCAAAACCAGCTTCATGCCGCCGGTGCTTATGTCAATTAAAGTACCTTTTTCATCCTGGCTTTCTTCTGTAGCTATCTTGGCCTTTTGCTCTAATTTACAACGGCCGAATTTACGTCTTTCCTCCATAGCGCCCCCTTATTAGGAATCCTGCCTTAACCGAAAAGCTTAATTAATCCGGGAGGCAACCGCTACCTGCCCCAGGCTTAAACTTAAATCTGAGCAGGGCATTAGCTTATGGGTTAGGGTGCGAAATCCCTCTTTTTCCAAAAAATTCGCGCTTAATCCCGATAAAATCTTATTCTGAAACACGCCTCCGGACAAAACAACCGTATTTATTCCGTTGTCTTTCCTTATTTTTAAACAAACTCTCCTGACCATCCTGGCGACAGTAAGATGAAAACGGGCAGAGATTTCTTCTTTGCTTATACCGCTGAGTAAATCAGCTGTAATTTGCTTAAAGACTAAAACCGGGTCAATAATAAGAACGCCGCCTTTATTTTTGAGGCTAAAACTATACCCCCGCTTAAGAGTAAACTCCGGGCGGACAAGCTGTTCCAGGCTTATTGCCGCTTCAGCCTCAAACTTTACTTTATGGATACCCAATACAAGCGCGCCTACGGCATCAAAAAGGCGGCCGATGCTGGAAGCTTGCACAGAATTAAAATTATTATACCAGATCTTTTCTAAGACCTGCCAATTCTTTTTATTAATCCCTTTTACAAAATCCAAATCTAAATCCAGAAACTTCTTGCCAAAGCAAGAGTATAGCCAGGCTGCAGCCACTCTCCAGGGCTCCAGAATAGCTTTTTGCCCTCCCAAAAGAGGTATATATCTTAAATGTGCTGCGCGTTTAAAATTAGAATAATCAGCAATTAAGAACTCTGCCCCCCAGAGTTTCTGATCTTCGCCAAGCCCGGTCCCGTCAAAGGCAACCCCGATGACTTTCTGGTTCTTAAGCCCATTTTCAAGCATACAAGAAGCAATGTGGGCATGGTGGTGCTGAACAGGCACAAAGCGCAGTTTGGAAAATTTATCCCTGCGCAGTTTAAGGATATATTTTGTTGAAAAATACTCTGGGTGCTTATCATAAGCGATAATTCTGGGCATGCAGCCGATGCTGGCGGGAAATAAAGACAGCTGCCTCTTGAACCTCTTGAAATTCTCCGGCACCTGAAGGTCGTTAATTGTCTCGCTGATAAAGGCCGAACTGCCGTAAGCACAGGCAAGGCTGCTCTTAATATCTGCGCCTGTTGCCAGTATTGCTTTTTTAACCTTAAACGGTAATTTTATTTCTAAGCCCGACATCGTATGTCAATCAATAGGAACTGCCAATTTCTAAATGTAAAATGTTATCGATCCTGAAAGTGCGCTCCTCTTGCCTTAAATTGCAAAAACCTACCAGATAGTCCTGCTTTCTTTCCTGTTTTATTTCCCGAGGAATAACCTCGCGTTCAGTGACTGCGGCATTATTGCCGGAAAAATATTGAATCTTAAGGCTCACTTTTAAATCCAGGGCCTGCTGGATACGGGAGATTTTAGAACTATTTATATTATCCAGCAGGCGTGAGCTTATGCCAAAGAGGCCAAGAAACTGCTCAAACTCAATAATGCCTTTTTTATCAAGAAGAGAAACCAACTTTTGAAAAACATTTTCGGTTAACTTAACATCCGAAAGCGCCCGGTGTTCCTGGCCGCCTGCGATACTTAAGCTTCCTGCAACAAACCAGAGCGCATAACGCTCCAGGCCCGGCAATGTTTTTTTTGCCATTTTCAGGATATCCACTACCTCTAATTCCTGCGGCAGTGTTTTGTTTATCAACCGCAACTCAGAAGCTAAAAAAGCAAAATCAAAAGCCGCGTTATAGGCGGCAAGGCATGAACCTGAAATAAAATCCATGAACTCCGGCAAAACTTCACTGCTCTTTGGGGCGCCAGCAAGCATCTCTTGAGTAATCCGATTCACAGCAAAAGCTCCAGGCGAAACCGGCCTCTGTCCCGGACTAACCAGAGATTGAAATACCCCCAGCTTCTCGTTGCCCTTTATCCTGAAGGCAGCGACTTCGATTATACGTTCACCTGATTCGGGCTCAAGCCCGGTAGTTTCTAAGTCAAAAATGGTAAATTCAGTATCGCTTAGTTTTTTACCCATTGCCTTGAATTAAAGAAACAGCGCAGAACACGCTTAGGCCTCCTGTTTCCTTTGAATAATATAATTAGATACCTCAGCCAACGGCCGGTAGGAGAGTTTGCTCTTGCGCAAATTAGGCAAACCGCAATCATCCATGGTATTAATATACTTGTAACCGCTCAGGCGGCTGCAGAACCCGGAAAAGATAAATTCTGAGCTTCCTTTACACCCGGAATCGCAAACCTCCAGCATAATACAGAAGGTATCCGGATTCAGCCGGAAACCGAAGGTGTAGCCGATAACCTCTTTTTTAGATTTTAACACATAACCTATGAGGCCGAGCTTACGAAAATTATCCATTGCTAACTTGTGGGAAGAAAAACTATCGCTAAGCATCCAGCGATATGCCGGATCGGCAACCTTCTGCCTGCGCCTGCTCACCCATTGCTTATGCAGCAATAAACA
>JAHJCI010000057.1 GCA_018813085.1 Candidatus Omnitrophota bacterium
CAGAAGCATTAGTGCGCTTCCTGACTCACCCCTTATTCAGCCCCCTGCTTTTAAGCCTGGGCTTTCTGGGTATTATGTTCGAATTAAGAATGCCCGGCTGGGGCGTTTCCGGAACGCTGGGTATATTATTCCTGGCATTATTTTTTTGGGGCCATTATCTGGTTGGCTTAGCCGGCTGGACAGAGATGATTATACTTTTTCTGGGGGTACTCTTGCTACTCTTAGAGATTTTCGTCATTCCCGGATTCGGTATTGCGGGTATATCCGGAATCATCCTTATACTTGTCGGAATATTCTTAAGTTTGGTTAAGCAGCCATTTTCCGCGCCACAAGCGCAATTAAACCAGGCCTTTTATACCTTAAGTTTTTCCATTATTCTTACTTTTAGCGGAATAATTCTTTTATGGAAGTTCTTGCCGCATACAGCGCTATGGAAAAGGATTATCTTAAGTTATTCTGAAACGAAAAAGGAAGGATTCCGTTCCTCTGCCGACTTAAAGTCTTATCTTGGGAAGAACGGTATAAGCCTTACCGCGCTAAGGCCCAGCGGCCGCGCGCAAATTGAAGCAAAAACACTCGACGTAATCACAGGCGGAGAATTTATCGACAAGGATAAGAAAATAAAAGTGATAGAAGTTTTAGGAAACAAGATAATCGTAAGTGAGGACAAATAAGTTATGGAGCGTAAGTTATCTGCTCGAACTTAATTCGTCCCGCTGAGTGCACCAAAATTATGGTCTCAAGAAATCGCGTTGCGATTTCAGGGATAAAATCTCGGAGATTCTTTGAATCTCTCGGGAAACAGAATTTTGGTGTATCTTACGAAGCGGGGCTCATTAAAGGAGGTATAATATGCCGTTTTTAGCTTTTCTGACTCTGGTTATTATTGCGTTTTTCTTCTTGTTTGTATACCTGATTCCTGTGCGGCTATGGATTGCGGCAATCGCCGCAGGCGTGCGTATCGGGGTACTCAACCTTGTGGGTATGCGCTTAAGAAAGGTCGACCCGCACGTAATTATCAACTCAATGATAATGCTGCATAAGGCCGGATTAACGATAATCACCGACGGCCTGGAGGCGCATTACCTTGCCGGAGGAGATGTAATCCGGGTAGTCAAAGCGCTGATCTCGGCAGATAAGGCAAACCTGAACTTAAAATTTGAACGCGCCTGCGCAATAGACTTGGCCGGGCGTGATGTACTTGATGCAGTAAAGACTTCGGTTAACCCCAGGGTAATCGATGCGCCGAAAGAAGGAGTCCTGGCAGCGGTTGCCAAGGACGGGATAGAATTAAAAGCACGCGCCCGTGTTACAGTACGCGCAAACCTGGAACGGCTGGTAGGCGGCGCAACCGAAGAAACAATAATTGCCCGCGTGGGAGAAGGAATCGTCACCACTATCGGCTCAGCGGAAACTTATAAAAAAGTTCTTGAGAATCCTGATATGATATCTAAAAATGTCCTCTCAAAAGGATTGGACGCAGGAACCGCCTTTGAGATCCTATCCATTGATATTGCCGATGTTGACGTAGGTAAAAATGTGGGAGCGGCATTGCAGGCAAGCCAGGCTGAAGCAGATTTAAAGGTTGCTCAAGCCCGCGCTGAAACGCGCAGGGCAATGGCTGTTGCTCTGGAACAGGAAATGAAAGCGAAAGCGCAGGAAATGCGCGCTAAGGTTATTGAAGCAGAAGTCGAAATACCCTTAGCCATGGCATATGCATTTCGCGAAGGTAAATTAGGCGTAATGGATTATTATAACCTGCGCAATATTCAGGCAGATACTACAATGCGCGAGAGGATCGGCAAGCCTTCGGAAGAAAAGAAAAAATAATAAGCTAATATGTGGCGAATACTTCTATTTATCTTTTTTATAATCTTGTTCCGCAGGTTCTCAAAGACTCTGGAAGAACAACAGCAACAACAAAAAGAGCCGCAGCAGGATAAACTTAACGAGCTTTTTCAGAGCTGGGGAATTCCTTTGCCGGAAAAAGCCACCGCTGTTAAACCTGAAGCGAAGGCTCCCAGGAAGCTTAGCGTAAAAAAGAAAATAATAATCGCTCCGGAAGCAGAAATTGTTGAATTAAAGCAGGAAATCCAGCCTCAATTCATTAGCCAAGAGTCAGGAGAAGAAATCCTATATTTGGAAGAAGATAAAATCGAGGAAGGAATTATTCTTTCTGAGATTTTAGGACCGCCTAAAGCCCACCAGACTCGCCGAGGTGGCGGAACTGGCAGACGCGCCGGTCTCAAAAACCGGTGACCGAAAGGTCATGAGGGTTCAACTCCCTCCCTCGGCACCATTTAGTAGTATTTCCCCAAAAAAAAACAAAACCACGGTGCAGTTATCAATCTTGAGATTCCCACCGTAAAATATAAAGAATTCATGGATACAGAAAAAGCCAAGTTTTTAAGTATAATTAAGACGCGGGTTGAAAAAACTCGCACGCCTCAAAGAGAAAACGTAAAATCAATAAAAATATTCTTGCTAAACATATCTCATGGACAATATTACAGCTTAAATGAGCAATGGTAGACACAATAATATTAAAATTATTTTTTATTACCGTGCATTATATTATATAGCGCTTTAATATTATTTTTTAAGGTTAGGCTGTTAGGATCGATCTCAAGCGCTCTCTCATACAGCGCCATCGCTTCGTCTATCTTGCCGTTAAGCGCATAGATATACGCTAGATTATTATAATACGATACTACATGAACATTATTAGGAGCTATCTCAATTGCTTTTTTATACGACGAAATTGCTTTTTCGGTATCGCCCATAGAATTATATGCGTTACCTAGATGATAGTATGCATCAGCATAGCGAGGATTTATCGATATTGCTTTTTGATAAAAAATAATTGCATTCTCTATATCGCCTGTGGCGCTATATGTAGTACCAAGAATGTTGTATAAACCTGCATTTTTAGAATCTATATCAATTGCTTTTTGAAATGTTTTTATAGCTTCTTGATAATTACCATGTTCAAGATATGCTTTACCTAGATTACGATATAACCTTGGACTATGAGGTGAATAGTATATAGTTTTCTTATAAAAGGCTACGGGCTCTCTCCAATAGCTGTTTTGTTTTACTGTTAAGTATGAATAAGTAGTTAAAATAAATATAATTAAGAATATCGTAATCAACCTTGCCTTTTTTATTTTATATAACATAATCAATCCATGCGCAAAAATTAAAAAGAATCCTAGAGATGGTAGGTAAAGCCAATGCTCGGCAATATATGCGTTAATTGGATAGAGGTTAGAAACGGGTAATAATACGATGAAAAACCAAAATATAGAAAATGATATTAAATTATCACTATGCCTTTTTTTAAAGGCATAAACTGATAGAGCCAATAAAATCACAATCCCCAGTATCGATTCGAAATTGCTAAAGCTAACCAATCTATTACCATATTCCATATGTAAATTAAGGGGCAACAACATGAGCCTCAAGTATTCAGTTATGGCAACAAAAAATCCTGGGACCCTCTGAAATAAGGTGCTGGTATGGGCAATATTGAGTGGTACTGATTTTACCACCATACATCTTACTACGATATAAATAAAATCCACGATTACTATAGAAATAAACTCTCGGGCTAGTATCTTTTTTAAAAAAATATAACTATATATCAATAACAAAATAGGAATAATAAGGCTGTACTCTTTAGACAACATTGCTGCCAGAGAACTTAACACCATTAAGATAAATGTCGTTGTCTTTTTTTGTGAACCTTGCTTTATATAATAGATAAGAGACATAAGTATAAATATTGTGGCTAATGAATCTGCCCTACCCGATATATATGCCACTGCTTCTGTATGGACAGGATGTACTATGAATAAAATGCTTGTCAAAAAAGCAAGAAATTGACTGCCATAAAGGATATTGATAAACCAAAATATTGCCAACGCTGCAAAAATATGCAACAGGATATTCGTCAGATGATAACCAAATACATTGAGCTTCCATACAGAGTAATCAAACATATAGGTGAGCATCTGAAGAGGACGATAACAGGGTCCTTCTCTACCCGCCCCCATACCTATAGTTTCAGTAAAAAAATATGGTATCTTGGCAAAATTTTTTATGTAAATATTATCTTTTACCAAA
>JAHJCI010000058.1 GCA_018813085.1 Candidatus Omnitrophota bacterium
CTTAGACGTACATTTAATGATAGAAAATCCCTTTAATTGGGTTGATAAGTTTATTGCTTCCGGAGCCGATATGCTTACCCTGCATATAGAAACAATAAAACCCCGGATCTTTAGGCAAAAGGCCAGGCGCTTGAGATCAAAAGGCATAAAGTTGGGGATTTCCCTGAATCCTAATACTCCTTTATCCAGGATTCAGAGCGTGTTAGACATTTTGGATTTTGTTTTGGTAATGACTGTATATCCCGGATTTGGAGGTCAAAATTTTATGGCTTCGGTTTTACCCAAAGTCAAAGCTTTACGTAAAATTTACAATAAGGACATCGCTGTTGACGGAGGGATAAATGATGCTGCAGCCAGAAAAGTCATAACAGCCGGAGCGAATATTCTTAATTGCGGTACTTATATATTTAAATCACCCAATCCCGGGAAAACCATAAGGAGGCTGAAGTGTCTGTAATAAAGTTCGGCACTGACGGCTGGAGAGGCATAATCAGCGATAATTTCACCTTTAATAATGTGCGCAGGGTAGGATTTGCTATTGCGGATTATTATAATCGAAAAAAGCCGCTTAAAAATAAAAGCAGCGGGATAAAAATAGCCGTTGGTTATGATACGCGCTTTTTATCCGCAACCTATGCCCGGATTATAGGAGAGGTTTTAGCAAGCAAGGGGATAAAGGTAATTCTTTCAGACAGGGCAGTGCCTACCCCGGCCTTAAGCTTTACGGTAAAGCTTAATAAATTGAGCGCCGGTGTGATGATTACGGCCAGCCATAATCCCGCCGCTTATAACGGCATAAAGATTAAGACTGATTCAGGCGGAGCAGCGCCTCCGGAAGTAACCCGTGAAATAGAAAAGAGAATACCCGCTGATAAATCAGCAGTAATTATTGCCGCCGCTAATACCGCCAAAGGCATGGTTTTAGAAAACCTGGTCAGTGATTATATAAAGTTCCTGCGTTCATATATAAAGTTACCCCTGCTTAAGAAGCAGGGATTCAGAATTCTTGTTGACGTTATGCACGGAAGCGGCAACGATTTTATCGCCGATGTCCTCGCCGGGACAAAGGTTAAAGCAGATTTTATCCGTAATCAAAATAACCCTTCTTTCGGCGGGTTACGGCCTGAGCCGGTTCTGGAGAATCTGTCCGTTTCGATATTAGCGTTAAAGAATAAGCGTTACGATTTGGGCCTGGTCCTGGATGGAGATGCTGACCGTATCGCAGCATTTACGGGCAAGGGAGAGTTTATTTATCCGCAGAAAATTCTCGGCTTATTAATCTTACATTTTGTACGAAACCGTAAAATGGCCGCAGGAGTGGTTAAGACAATAGCAGGCTCAACGCTTATAGATAAAATTACCCGTAAGCTGGGGCTTAAGCTTTATGAGACCCCCGTAGGGTTTAAATATATATCCGAACTGATGGAAGAAGAAGATATCCTTATCGGAGGCGAAGAAGCCGGAGGGATAGGTTTCAAAGGGTATATACCCGAAAGAGACGGCAGCCTCGCCGGTTTATTGCTTTTGGAAATGATGGCTTATCAAGGCAAGTCCATAGCAAGAATTTTAAGTGAAATGGAAAAGGAATTTGGCAGGTATTATTATTTAAGAGAGGATAAATATCTTAGCGGTTTTACATCAAGAAAATCAGCCGTCTTATCATCCAGGATAAAAAAATTTACATCGCTCAAGAGGCTCTTGGGCAAGAAGGTGGACCAGGTTAAAGATTTTGACGGAGTAAAGTTAATCTGTGAAGATGAGAGCTGGCTTATGCTGCGCCGTTCAGGGACAGAGCCGCTGGTGAGGATTTACAGCGAAGCAAAGAGCCTTGCGCGTTCAAAAAAACTAATTTCTTTTGGCAGAGGTTTCATCAGTATATAATGATTTATGTAATATTAAGATTTTTAGCATTGGTATTTGCTAAAATTCTTTTTCGATTAGAAGCAAGTGGTAGAAATAATATCCCCGGAACCGGAGGCTTTATCCTGGCAAGTAACCATGTCAGCTTCCTAGACCCGGTTCTTATTGGGGTTGCTTCATCGCGTAGGTTGAGTTATATGACGCGGCATGACCTTTTCTCTGTACCTGTATTTGGGTGGATTCTTCGCGTGGTACAGGCATTTCCCTTAAGGCGCGATTCTAATGATATAAGCAGCGTGAAAGAAGCTATCAGGCGCCTGAGGAGGGCAGGAGGATTGTTGATTTTTCCAGAGGGAAGGAGGTCGTTGGACGGCACGATTCAAAAAAGTAAGTCCGGAATCGGTTTCTTGGCAGCAAGATCAAGGGTCCCGGTTATTCCTGTTTTTATTTCGGGTACCCAGAGAGCCCTTGGCCGTAATGCGCGTTTTATCCGTCCGGCTAAAGTAAGAATCTATTTTGCAGAGCCTATATATTACGATAGTCCGGCTTCCAAGGATAATTATGAAAATTTTACCGAAAGAATAATACAAGAAATAAATTTACTAAGCAAAAAAAAGGAGGATTGAGTATCATGTCAGAGGAGAAAGTGCTTAATTTAGAGGAGCTTTACAACCAAAGCATTAAGAAAATAAGCGACGGCCAGATTGTCATTGGCAAGATAGTCGCAATCAAGGCAAAAGAGGTCCTGGTTGATATAGGATTCAAATCCGAGGGAATAGTTGCGGCTTCCGAGTTCAACCCCCAGGATTTAGAAATAGGCAAGGAACTCGATTTCTTTATTGAATCCATTGAAAATGATGCCGGGATGATTTTGCTTTCGCATACCAGGGCAAAACAGATGCAGGGCTGGAACAGGATTGTCGCTGACCACAACTCGGGAAATCTCATCGAGGGCAGTGTTCAGAAGAAAGTCAAAGGCGGTTTCCTTGTAGACATAGAAGGCGTGGAAGGTTTCCTGCCCGGGTCTCTCTCGGGATTCAGGGATATGCCTGAGAAGGAGATAGTTAACAAGGCTTTTAAATTCAAGGTTACGAAATTGAATAATTTCCGCCGCAGCATCATAGTTTCTCGCCGGGAGGCTGTTCAGAAAGAAAGGCAGCAGGCGCGCCAGGTAATCTGGGAGAAGATTAAGATAGGAGAGGTAGCCAGCGGTATTGTTAAGGCGATTACCGATTTCGGGGCTTTTATCGATTTAGGCGGGGTTGACGGCCTGTTGCATATTACCGATATGTCCTGGTCCCGGGTAAGCCATCCTTCCGAAGTAGTTGCTGTCGGAGATAGGTTAGAGGTAATGGTTCTAAATATCGATAAGGAAGCAAATAAGATTGCCCTGGGTCTGAAACAGAGGTTGTCTGATCCCTGGGAAAATATAGCTGATAAATACCCTATCGGATCGCGAATAAAGGGCAAGGTAGTCAATATATTGCCTTACGGTATATTCGTTGAGATTGAAAAAGGCATTGAAGGCCTGGTGCATATCTCGGAAATTTCCTGGGCAAAGAGGGTAGATAATCTTTCTTCAACATTTGCTATTGGCGACGTAATCGAAATTCAGGTTCTTTCCGTAGATCCACAGAACCGCAAGATTGCCCTCAGCGTCAAGCAGCTTGAGATAAATCCCTGGC
Organism: Candidatus Omnitrophota bacterium; assembly: GCA_018813085.1. Classification (GTDB taxonomy): domain Bacteria; phylum Omnitrophota; class Gorgyraeia; order Gygaellales; family JAHJCI01; genus JAHJCI01. The sequence continues at coordinate 3,546 of JAHJCI010000058.1, forward strand.
TTGATGTTGAAGCAAAATATTCAGCAGGCAGTAGAATTACAGGCAGGGTACGCGGGTTTACAGATTACGGTGCTTTCGTGGAACTGGATAATAATATCGAAGGTATGATACATATTTCTGACCTTTCCTGGACAAAGCGCATTAGTCATCCTCAAGATGTGCTGAAGAAGGGGCAGAAGGTAGAGGTAGTTATTCTTTCCGTAGAAGGAAATAACCGCAGAATATCTTTAGGCCTGAAGCAGTTGCAGCCTAATCCCTGGACGGACATAGCTGAAAGATATCCCTTAGAGAGCATATTGGAAGTAGAGGTAATCAGCATCACCGAATTCGGCGTGTTTGTTAAGCTGGAGGAAGAATTAGAGGGATTGATATTCAGCAGTGAAATCGAACCTGCGCAATTGAGCGAACTTAAGCCGGCAGATAAGCTAAAGGTTAAGGTTATAAAGGTTGACGTCGAGCAGGCCAAAATCGGCCTTAGCACCAAACTTTAGAAGGTAAAGGTTGAGGTAGAGGTAAAGGTAAAAATTGATATGTATAAGTCTTTTAAGGAGATGCCGATTTGGCAAGAAGCAATGAATATTACAGAGGATACCTTTAACTTAACCGAGAATTTACCCAAAAAAGAAGATTATGGTTTAACATCCCAACTACGCAGGGCTGCTCTGAGTATTTCTGCTAATATAGCAGAGGCATATGGCAGGAATCATACTCATGATAAAA
>JAHJCI010000059.1 GCA_018813085.1 Candidatus Omnitrophota bacterium
AAATCATTTTTTAGCGTACTATTCATTCATTATCAGGTGGGAGTTTTGTCTCTAATAAAGGGTGAAATTAATGAAGGCTAACATAAGAAGGCGTAAGATTAACAGTCATACTACGCAAGGCAACATCAATCGGTCGATTTGGCAACTGGCATTGCCGATGACCAGCGGAGCAATTCTTTTTAATTTATTCAGCCTGGTTGACCTTTTCTTTGTCGGGCGCTTAGGTCATGTTGCTGTAGCCGCCTTGTCTATAGCAGGCATGTTGCTTTCTGTAGTGATAATGTTTACTATGGGCATTGCTACCGGCACGACAGCGCTTGTGGCACATTTCATGGGCAGCCGGGATTATGATGCCGCGGACAATACTGTTTTTCAGACTATAATCCTAAGCACAGCCTCTTGGCTGGTTATGTCTCTATTGGGAGTATTTGCCTGCGATAATCTTTTGCGTTTATTTGGCGCAAGCGAGGAAATTATTCCTGCTGCCGCAGCGTATTTAAGAATCAGCTTTATTTTTTCTATTTTTATTTTTCTCTTCGTGGGCTTGAATCAGGCCTTAAGAGGAGCAGGAGATATCATCATGCCCCTTAAGGTGGTTATCCTGGCTAATCTGTTGAATATAGCGTTAGACCCTTTGTTTATTTTCGGCTGGGGGGTTTTCCCCAGGCTGGAAGTAGCTGGTTCGGCAATCGCTACGGTTATCAGCAGGGCAATGGGAACGCTGATAGTTCTTATTTATATGCTTAGGGGTTATTCGGCATTGCATTTAAATCGCCGCGCCTGCAGAATTAATTTACCTATTATAACCAGAATGGCAAAGATCGGATTTTATGCTTCTATCCAGGTTTTTTTGCGGGAGATTTCTTTACTTTTTCTCTTGCGCCTAGTCAGTTCCTTTGGCGTAACAGCCCTGGCTGCTTTTGGTATTTGTGTCCGCCTTAGAATGGTAGCTATAATACCGGCTATAGGCATGGCTAATACGGCAGCAGTTTTAGTTGGTCAGAATATGGGCGCTGATCAGCCAAAGAGGGCAATGCATGCCGGCTGGCGTACGGTTTGGCTCTATCAGGCATTTATCATACCGATTGCGGTAATATTTATTCTCTTTGCCCCCAACCTTATCAAAATCTTTAATAGTCATATTGATGTAGTAAGAATCGGAGCGGTTTATCTGCGTTTTTCAGCTGTTGTTTTTCCTTTTGTAGCGTTTTCCGTAATTCTGGGACGAGGAATAAACGGGGCAGGAGATACTCTTGCCCCGGCGGTAATTACGGGCATTTCCCAATTAGGATTTCGTATCTCGGTTTCATATTTACTAGCGCTTAATTTTGGTTTGGGCCTAGTAGGAATCTGGTTAGGCATTATAGGTTCAGATATTCTTCAAGGGGGGCTGATTGTTTATTATTTCTATAAGGGCTACTGGAAAAACAGCTATTACAGGTATCGCGCCAACCTTGCAGCATATCCTTTATCCAATTCAGCCGAATAGGGAAAAATTCAGGTTCTACGCAAATAATTTATGATATAATATGGGTGCAGGATTTTGTCTTGGATGATGCCGGAGGTCAGATGAATACATTTCTTACTTTACTAATTGGATTGTTCGCTGGAGCAGCCATCGCTGGGATTATATGGCTGATAGCCAGGGGCGGAATTAAAGAGTCTTTCAAGTCGATATCTTATGATGCGCTATCTAATAATAGCGAGCAGTTTTTCAGGCTTGCCAAAGAATGGCAGGATCAGCAGACAGCGGCGCACGAGAAGGAACTGGAGAATAAAAAAGGGCAAATAGACCAGACCTTTGATGTAATGCAAGACAGGCTTAAAGATGTGCAGCAAGCGCTTTTGGATTTTCAAAAGGACCATAAGCAGCAGTTCGGCGAGATCAATTCCCAGTTAAAAAATACGGCAGACCAAAATATTAAACTGCATGATGTGACTTCCCGCCTCCAAACCGCCCTTGCCTCAAGCAGGGTCAGGGGGAATTGGGGCGAAAGGATGGCTGAGGATATATTGAGGCTGGTCGGTTTTGTGGAAGGCATCAACTATAAAAAGCAGAAAGCATTGGAGTCCGGCCGCCCGGATTATACCTTTATGCTGCCGCAAAAGCTTATAGTCAATATGGATGTCAAATTCCCGTTTGATAACTATCAGCTTTATGTTGAGGCAAGGGAAGACTCCGAAAAGCAAAAGCGCAAAGAGCAGTTTTTAAAGGATGTTAAG
>JAHJCI010000060.1 GCA_018813085.1 Candidatus Omnitrophota bacterium
ATTCTTGTTCGCTTACGGAGAATAAAGTATTAGAGCGTACTTGTAGAATCAATAAAAATTTCATAATAGTTTATTAATAAAAATTAAATAGCAGCTGAACAATAAAACAAAGATAAAGAGGTTGAAATGAAATGGATTAGGCCAGAGATAACCAAAGAAGTATTGGATAAATGGAAAGAGGGCTTGGATTTAATTTCTAATCTTGTTAATATACCTGCCGGGCTTATAATGAAAACTTATCCGCTGGAAGTAGAGGTTTTGATATCCAGCGCTACTCTCAACAATCCCTATAAAACCGGGCAAAAGTTTAATTTAGATACTGGATTATACTGTGAATCAATTATAGCCCAGCATACCCTACTCATAATTACAAACGCGCGCAAAGACCCCCGGTGGGCGCAAAGCCCCGATGTTAGCCTGGGCATGGTTTCCTTCTTTGGCCTTCCCCTAATGTGGCCTGACGGAGAAATGTTTGGCGTGATTTGCCTGCTTGATAAAAAAGAAAGGAATTTTTCCTCTTCTACTCAAAAGATTTTCTTGCTTTTTAAGAAGTCGATTGACAGTGATTTAGACCTTCTGCTTAAGATGGGCGAACATAAACGTTCAAAAAATGGGCTGGAAAGATTAAAAGAAGAATTGGAACTCAGGGTAGATGCGAGAACCGAAGAATTAAAGAAGTTAAACCAGCAAATGCAAATAGAAATTTCGGAACGTAGAGAAACAGAAAAAAAATACCGTGATTTGGTTGAGAAAGAAAAGGACGTAATTTTTACTCTTGACTCAGAAGGCATATGCACCTGGGTAAGCCCTAAAATTCATGATCTATTGGGTTACAATCCCGAAGAGCTGCTAAACAAGAAATTCCTGAGCATTATTCCTGAAGAATGGCATGAAAAAACAAAAGCAGATTTTGATAAAGTTTGTCAGGAGCAAGAGCTTACATCGGAAACTGTCGTGCTTAATAAACAGGGCGAAAGAAAGTTTATTGAATTCTCCGCTACGACAATTAAAGAAGGGAATAAAATACTGGGCATCAGGGGCATTGCGCGTGATATAACCGAACGCAAAAGGGTAGAAGAACAAATCAGGGAAAGCAGTGAGCGGCTTAAATATATTTTGGATTCTATACCTGCAGGCATAGTAATTATTAAACCGGATACTTTTAGCATTGTCGACATTAACCCCTTGGCGCTAGAAATGATTAATACTTCAAAAAATAAGATAATCGGAGCCGGGTGCCGTGATTTCTTATGTCCGCAGGATGAAGGTTGCTGCCCAGTTAAAGATCATAATAAAAAAATATTTAATCAGCCTTGTTTCTTAAAGAAAGCAGACGGCAGTAAAATACCGATTTTAAAAACTACCGTCCCGATATCGCTAAAAGGGAAGGAATATTTACTCGAGATTTTTATCGATGTAACGGAACAAAAAAAAGCAGAAAAAGCACTTGCTGCATCAGAAGCAAAATATCGCAACCTTATAGAAAACTCAATCGAAGGCATCGGTATTATAAAAGACGGTTTCTATATATATGCAAATAACGCGCTATTGGAAATATTCGGCCATAGCTCTCTCGATGAATTTATTAAAATTCCCCCCGTAGAAACCTTATCCCCCGAATACAGGACATTATTTCAAGATAGAATGAAAAAAAGCGAAAACGGCATACCTGTAAGCCCGGTATGTGAATATAAAATTATACGCCGTAACGGAGAAATCAGGGATGTTGAAGTGTCCAGCTCAAAGTTATTAATAGATGACCAGTCGTATTATCAGGCTACATTTCGAGATGTTACCTGGCGTAAAAACTGGGAAAAAGCGCTCCAGGAATCAGAAGCAAAATACTCGAGCCTTGTAGAGCAGGCGCAAGAGGGGGTTGTTATTATACAAAATGGTGTTTTAAAATTCTGCAATAAAGCTATGTCTAAAATTACCGGCTATTCATTGAATGAATTAATAGGCATGGATTATCTCTACACTATTGTTCCCGAATACAGAGAAATTATTAAGAGTAAGTACGAAGAGGATATAAGCCAGGCCACTACTCCGGGTATATTTGAAATAAAAAACCGCCGCAAGGACGGTACAATAATAGACATCGAGCTAACGGATTCAAGAATCTATTATTATGATAAACCGGCTGCTATGTGTGTCTTACGCGACATTACCGAGCGCAAAAAATCCCAAGAAGCTCTGCGTGCAAGCGAACAGAGATTCAGGGATATTTCGGAAAATAGCCTTGAATTTATCTGGGAAATTGACCCTAAGGGAATATATACCTACGCAAGCCCAATAATTGAGAAAATCCTGGGTTATAAACCGGAGGAATTAGTCGGCAAGAAACATTATTATGATTTTTTCCATCCCGAAGACCGTGACGAGATAAAAAAAATAACTGCTGAAATAATCAAAGAAAATAAAACATTTTATGAATTCTACAATCGTAACGTTCACAAAAATGGCACAACAGTCTGGTTCTCTACAAGCGGAATCCCCATGCTGGATAAAGAAGGTAAACTTATTGGATACAGGGGCGTTGATATGGATATCACGCAACGCAAGAAAATAGAGAAGACGTTAGAAAAAGAAAGGCAAGAACAGCAAATAATTCTTGACGCTGCGCCGGCAATTATTTTCTATAAAGACACTGAAAATAGATTTATCCGTATCAATAAAGCTCTCGCGGATGCAACAGGATTAGCCAAAGAAAAGATAGAGGGTAAAACCTGCTTTGAAGTTTATCCGGGGTATGCCGAGAAATACTGGCAAGACGATAAAGAAGTAATGG
>JAHJCI010000007.1 GCA_018813085.1 Candidatus Omnitrophota bacterium
CAGTGATTTCGTTTATCGCTTCCGGAGGCGCTCTCTTTAAGGTGTCTGTTAAATAATAACGGTATGGCTTTATCTGCTTATTCACTTCTACCAGGCCAACAGCAATCAGATTAGCCAGCTCAACGCGGATGGTTGTTGCCGAATAGGCTCTTTCTCTAATCAATTCCTTTACGCTCACCGGATTATTGGAGAAGTTATTATGACTATAAAGCGTATTCAGGCAGGCTAAGGAAGAGCCTTTGCCTATTGCATTACTGAGCAATTCAACTTCAGCAGCAACATCTTCTATATCCTCCAGCGCCTGCTTTATATGAGCAGGATTTATCATCGCCGGTACCTGTAGTATAAATTCATAATTAGCTTCATTGCCTTCCCTGGAGACAGAAGAAAATTCAAATATGTTTATGCCTAAATCGGCTATCGCCTTTGTTATTTCATAAGTAACTCCTGTTCTGTCCTCGGCAATAACCTTAATTGAAAACTTCCTGCCGCTTTGCCGGAGAGATTCCAGCTGCGAAGACGCCACCCCGATCATTTCTACATGCTGGCCTAAAGTTTCAAGAGCATTACCTACCTGTTCATAACTTTCTATTTTAATACGGAATATAATTTTTACCCTGGAATCCCCAAGCTGCTTAACTTCTCCGTGGACAATATCAATATTCAGGTTTTTCAGAACCTCGGTAATCTGTAAAATCAATCCTATCCTATCGAGACAGGTACATTCCATATAATAGATACCTGCTCCTGATTTTCCTACTACTTCCGGCTTAATAACCATAGGTATTGTTTTTGCCGATAAGCTTCTATAAACATCTTCAGTCTTAACCTCTAAAGTACCCAGGCTAACGAACAGCTCATCTAAAGACTCTTGAGAAAATTCCTTTAATATCAACTCTAATTTTCTTAATACAATCTCATCATCTAAATTTAGGCCCTTAACTTCGAGCAATTGCCTGCCTTTGGTGCGCGCAATTTCTTTTATCTGCTCTAAAGAAATCTTATCTGTCGAGGCTAGGGCAGCGAATAATTCACCTGCATCTCTTAAACCAAGCTCAATGGCGACAGGGCCGAAGAAATTCTGCAACATATAGTCATGAATGCGGAATCCTGCTTTTATCAGCATGCATCTACCAGATTCTTGTGACTTTTTCATTTCCTCCGAATCGAGGTTATTCAGCAACACATGCGTGCGGAGATTCTTGGCATTATTTCTGACAGTATTCCTTGCCTTTATAGACCTTAACAGGAATCTGGGACTAGTAAGAATATCCACTATTTCTCCCGGCTGAAGCTGATAAGTATCCGAGCGTACTCTCTTGGGTGAAACAATGATTTTACTCTCATTTATATCGTATTCTTTCGTATATATGGCTGCTCCCTTGTAATCCTTGTTAAGACCGTTTATGTCTCTTAAGGAAGTAAAATCTGCGGGTATACTTCCGGCAATCAATCTTATCGGCTTCACAGCAATTCTACCCGTCTCTTCCATCTGTCTGAATATAAATACCCATTTATTAAGCGATTCCTTCAATGCCTTGAAATCATTAATAAAATCTCCGGTTATATTGACTTCATCCGTATCAAAACGCTGTGAGGTTTCCCTATGTAATTTATATGACCAGTGCGCGGCTACGCCGTATTTATAGCGCGCGTAATTATCCCGGGTCAAATACTGAAATTCATAAGGCCTGCCGGCGTAATCCCTGATACCCCTGTGAAAAGCTTCAAAGTGGACCTGCTCTATTCTTTTCAACTCTGACTGTCCGGGTATCGGGTCTCCGAAAGATAAAGGAATATCCACTGTACTCCATAAGTCTTCCTTGTTTTCAAATACTATCCTCACACCCAAGAGGTCGTCTACATCCTCAATATTAGTTCCATCAGTAGACTGCGAATTAATCTTCTCATAAATTGAATATACGCTTTTGACTCTTACTGATACCTCAGCATTAATATTTGATTTATTCAACCTATTGATAACCTCTTTCTTAACCTTCTGTAAGTATTTAGCTGCTTGTTCATAGCTCATACCCATTGTTTTTTCAACCTCTGCCTTTATCTTATTGTATTCTTCGGGCTTAGTCAGCCTGAATGCCTCATTCCTAAAACGCCCGGCTAAATAATCCAAACCTAACCTCTCTGCCAGAGGCGCATAAATCTGTGTAATTTCGCGATAAACATATTCCCGCTCTGACTCCGAAGCAGTCACGATAGTCTGTAATTTATCGGCAAAAACTAAAAGCATCACTTCCGGTTCCTCAGCCAGCTGGATAATCATATTCATCTGGTTTTGTATGGTGTGGTTTCCTTTATTAGGCGGCAAATAAGGAAGCCGGCTTACCTTATTCATACGCTCAATCAAATCGATTATTCTTTTTGCGTTAGATTTGGTTAATCCCGGGGTATCTTTTAAAATTTTCTTAAGTTCTTCCTGCGGAATACTATGCAATAGGGCTACTATTAAGAATAAATCGTCTATTTGAGGGCTCAATCTTCTAACCCGACGGGCAACTATTTTTGCGTGACTGCAATAAGTCTCGCCGGAAGGAAAAGTCTTATTGCCGTAGGCATTCTTGGCGATTTCG
>JAHJCI010000061.1 GCA_018813085.1 Candidatus Omnitrophota bacterium
CGGATAATGTAAATACTGCCAAAAACATGATAATCGCAAATTTAACCTTCATAGGTAAACCTCCTTTATTGCAACTGTTCGAAATATCTATAAGCATGTAATGATACCTTTGCGATAAATTCCTTTGATGGAGTGCTATTGGAATTCCCGTGTTTCGTTAATACTACAACAATAAAATCGCCTTTGCGAGTAAACACTATACCTGCGTCATGGCACACATTCCGCTCAAGGCCGGTTTTATGCGCAATAGTTATCTCAGCCGGTAAATATTTGGGGATGCGGTCGTTCATACGCGTCAATTTCAACATACTTATGCACTGATCAGAAACGTTTTTATTGCCAAGTGTCCTTCGGTGGATTTTTTCTAACAGTAGAGACATATCCTCGGCTGTCGTATAATTCTCAATTCCTTTGTCGCGCGATTGATAATCGGCTATTTTTCGAGAGAGATCTGTATTCTTCAACCCAAAGGCCTTAAATGCGCTATTTAAGTAACCAATACCTACTAAGTTCGTAACAATATTAGTAGCGGTGTTATCACTGTCATAAATCATAAGGCCAATTAACCTCTGGACGCTGAACGTGGTGCCTGCGGGCATATCCTTCAATACGCCTGAGCCGGTGAGCTTGTCAGCTGATTTAAGCGCGATATTACGGTCGAGCTTAATACGCCCTTGATCAGCCGCCAAAAAGCATGCCGCCATTAGGGGAATTTTAGCCAAGCTTGCCGAAGGAAATAGTTTGGCCTTCTCATATGAAAATTCCCACCCAGTTTCTAAATCCTTAACCACTATTCCCGCCTCACCCTTAAACTGGATTATTTCGTTTTTAATGCGTTGCTCTAACTGCTGCCATGCGGTATTCCTTGCCTCGTATAGAAGCCGCTCTTGCTTAGCCTGTAGAAATCTTACATAATACTGCCGGCCGAAATATACTCCAACGCCCAAAACAACAATAACTGATATAAATAGAAATATTTTTTTTGTTTTCAATTTTCCTTACCGAAATAAATATTTATTCAATTCTGCCGACGTCCTTTTTCCGACTATTCCGTCAGCCTTAAGAACTTTAACTTTCTGATTCTTCGGATAGGTTATTATTTTCTCTTTGTTCTTGAAATGCCTTCAGCCTGTCAATAATCGGTTTGATTTCACTCCAGGTTTTCTTAGGGATATAACGCTCGAGCGTTTCTAACCGCACCTTGCTTTCTAATTCCTTAATACTCTGTTCAATTTCATCCAAAAACTGCTCTTTTTCATTGCAAGCCCGTTTCATACGCATCAATTCCATTTGTAGCTCATCACTCATTTTTTCATAGAATGCGGCATTCTTCCTTGCGCTTAGAAGCTCTTTTTGTAAAGAAGAAACGCTGAATCCTAAAACAATTGCTAACACAACCAGAAATATGATACACGCTGATTTCATAATAAGTTCATATTTTGTTTAGATATAGCTTCTGCTGGCCAAGCCAGTTACATAGCAACGTAGGCAAATCCCGCTGGGCTTCGGAGGGACAGGCTATACTAATCTCTTGCGGGCGAGAGCGAATCCTGAGCCAGATTTAAGATACTTCTCAAATTGTAGGGCTTTTGCTTTATCCTCAAAACAGCAATACCATACCAACTTAAACGGACGTTTTCTGGAAGTATACTCAACTGAGCCGTTATTGTGCTTTTTGAGACGAGCTTCCACATCTGTGGTAAGACCTGTGTAATAACTCTTATCTTTTAGGCTCTGGTGAATATAGACCTAGTACATAGAATACTTCCCTGCTACGTTCTCTGAAGTTTTAACGTAAGAGAACTTCGCAGGACACTTCTTCGCTACGCGTTCTACGGAGTTAGCTTGCACTTCGCAGCTCTCCCTAGTTTACTTCAGGAGAGCGAAGAAGTGGGGTCCCTCTCAAGTTTCACGAGGGCAAACCTCTCTGTATTTATAGATATGATTATAGGGCCGAATAAGACAATTATCAATAAAATTGGCGGTTTAGAGAGGTTATTCCCTAGCCAAAATGCCTGCCCTTCGAAGCTCAAGAGCGAAAGCATCTTGAGCGAAGGAGGGTCCGTTTTGTCCGGTAATTTTTGGCTTTAAATTACGCAACTATTTGAAAGATTAAGAGATAGGCTTGTCCACCCCTATATGTCCAGACATAGGTTAAAACTTAAAATGCCCTTGCGGGCTATTCTCCTTTATAGTATCTTTAATCAAATCAACGAACTTTGCTGCCGTATCAAAGGCGCTATCCGCTTCTGTCCGCGAGATGGCTATATCAATCTCATAGGTAAAGATATTGCGTTTCCTTCGCATCCTATCAAAGCGCTCCACTATATTTTTATATTCCTCGGGAAGAATATGCGACATAAATTCTACTACGGTCTTGTGTTGATAACCATCTGCTGGGCGATATCCTTTTAAAAGCATATATGCGCGTCCAGAGCGTAACATTGCAAGATATGCCACAGAATATGCGATGCCTTCATCGATGACTAGATTCGCCTTCGCTGTCTTTAAATCTTTAATGCTACGAATGATAAGTTTTTCAACTGCATTCAAATTCGGCTTTTGTTTCTTAAGTAATCCTTTACTCAGATATTCTTCTACAAATTTTTCAAAAGTCATTTTTATCCCCTATCAGAAAAATTTTGTGGTTTTCAAGAAGATCTAGGATAAATGAATCTTTTGCGCGTTTCTTCTTCTTGAATTCAATCATCGTATATACGGTGTAATTGATTTCCCGTTTTACGACCTTCTCTATACCGTTTATCTCTCTTACCAGCTCATCTTCATTGGGATTTCCTATGACAAAAAGATCTATGTCGCTTGTAGCATTTTCGCTATTCCTAGCAAATGAACCATAAATAAAAGAAACATTGATACCTTTAACTTTTTCCATCATTTCCTTTAATAAACCCCAGATCCCTATTGTCTTAAAAACAATACTTTTCAGTTCAGTAAAGAGCGGATATGTTTTATTGATATGGTAATATACAAGGTTCCCTTTTTTATGTGATGCAAAAACGCCTTCTCTCTCTAGCTGCAGAAGTTCCTTGCGGACCATGCTTACGGGGATATCAAGAGTACGCTCAAGCTCTCTTAGATAGTACTCAGCTTCGGGGTTAGTAAAATAAAGCTTGAATATCGCTTTGCGTGTTCTTGATTTAAATAAAC
>JAHJCI010000062.1 GCA_018813085.1 Candidatus Omnitrophota bacterium
ATCATCGCCTTTCCCTCAATTCCCCAAGGACTTAGATTATCCGGAACTCTCCTTTAATGTAATTATTTCTTTTGAGGTGGAATAACATCTCCTTCTGCCTGAATTTCCCTCTGATTGCCTTATTTTGCTTTATCAAAGTTGACCCCGCCTTGGTTTTGCCGACAGGCTTCTGGTAAGAGCAGGGCGGGGTTGACCCTGCCCTAACTGAACCGGGATACTTTGTTAAGAGCAGGGCGGGGTTGACCCCGTCCACGTCCTTCCAGAAGCTTCCGTTAAAAACAGGGCGGGGTTGACATTTACTATTTCCGTGGTATATTAAAACCAGAAGGGAGATGAGATTAATATGCCAGAAATTGAAATAAAAAAAGGTGAATCATTTGAAGTAGCCCTAAGGCGTTTTAAAAGGAAAATCGAACAAGAGGGAATCCTTCGCGAAGTCAGGGACCGTTCATACTACGAAAAGCCCAGCAGTAAGCGTCGTAAGAGAAAGGGCAGAACGAGTAGATAATTCGAGCTAAATGCCAGAATTACCGATAAGAAAACCTGCTGTAAGCGGCCAGTTCTATTCGAATTCCAGTGAAAAGCTAAAAGAAAACATTCAGGAACTTATAGGCAATATTTCCAACCCTGTAGAAGCTATAGGCTGTATACTTCCGCATGCTGGATATCTTTATTCAGGAAGCGTAGCCGGTAAAACAGTTTCGCGCTTAAAACTAAAAGAGAACGCTATAATCCTTGGCCCCAACCATCGCGGATATGGAGCTGCGTTTAGTATTATGACTAAAGGGCAATGGCAGACTCCTTTGGGAAAAACAGAAATAAATTCTGACTTAGCCGAAGCTATTCTTAATAAATCAAGGCACTTATCTAGCGACACCCTGGCACATCTAAGTGAGCATTCTCTGGAAGTTCAGGTACCTTTTTTGCAATACCTCAAAAAGGATATTAAAATTGTGCCGATAGCAGTAACTCAGGCAGAAACCTCGGTATATAAAGAAGTTGGCCGAAGCATTGCAGAAGCATTAAAGGAAGCCGGATTGGCAAATTCTAGCCTTATAATAGCCAGCTCGGACATGACTCACTACGAACCTCAAAAAATAGCCGAAGAAAAAGACAAAGAGGCAATAAGGGCGATTTTAGAGCTGGACGAAGACAAGCTTATTGAAACGGTAAAGAGATTAAAGATATCGATGTGCGGCTATGCCCCGGTAGCGATTATGCTTAGAGCAGCCAAGCTACTGGGAGCAAAAAAAGCAGAGTTAATCAGCTATCAAACCAGCGCAGATGTAACCGGCGACTTCCAGGAAGTTGTAGGTTATGCCGGCATGATTATAAGATAACTTAGGAGAGTGTATGCAGGATAATAAAAAAAATGTCGATGAATCCTGGAAAGATGAGGTAGCAAAACAAAAGGAAAACCCAAGCGAAGAAGCCCCGCAGGCTGAATCTATGCCTCCCGAGGCAAGCTTTAGTTTCTTTGTCAGTACCCTTGCCTTACAAGTTTCTATTTTTTTGGGCCAGATTCCCAATCCCGCTAGCAATAAAAAAGAGAAGAACCTCGGACAAGCAAAATTTATTATAGACACTCTGGAAATGCTTGAGGAAAAAACAAAAAATAACCTTAATCCCGAAGAAAACAAGTTGCTGGAAAATATACTATACGAATTAAGGATTCAATATGTAACTGCAAATAAGGAGCCTTAATGACGCTTGATCCAGAGTTAATTGATATCCTTGTCTGTCCGGACTGTAAATCCGGGGTAAAACTCCAAGAGGGTAAAATCATATGCCTGGGATGCGGCAGAAAGTACCCCGTGAAAAACGGGATTCCGATAATGCTGATTGATGAATCAGAACCGCCCAATAAACAAAGGGGAGAAAATGCTTAAAATTTTAGTAATCCACGGGCCTAATTTAGATCTCTTAGGCAGAAGGGAACCCGAAGTTTATGGTAAAGTTACCCTAAAAGAGATAAATGACGCCTTGGAAGAATTGGCTAAAAGTAAAAATGTTGCCCTTACTGTTTTTCAGTCAAACCACGAGGGAGAAATTGTAAGCATTGTAGGAAAAGCAAGCGCCGAATTCAATGCGCTCCTAATCAATCCCGCTGCCTACACGCATACCAGCGTAGCTATCAGAGACGCAATCCTCTCCTTGAGCATACCGGTAATTGAGGTACATTTATCTAATATTTATGCAAGGGAAGAATTCCGCAGCAAGTCGCTGATTAGCCCCGTTGTCAAAGGCGGAGTGTATGGTTTCGGCTTAGAAAGTTATATTTTAGGCCTGAATGCGGCCATCCCATTAGCAAAACAAAATGCTACAGAGAAGTAATGACTCCTCCTTTAGGAAGCCTTTATGCCAGCCTGCAAAATAAAGAACTCGACGCCCTTCTAGTATCTCATCAACCCAATATCGCTTATCTCACGGGTTTTTTCTGTTCGGACTCATACCTATTGATAAAGGCGAGGAAAAACATCCTCATTACCGATTCCCGTTATTATGAAGCAGCGCGCTCGGCATTAAAGAATTTTCAAATAGAACTCC
>JAHJCI010000063.1 GCA_018813085.1 Candidatus Omnitrophota bacterium
CTTGAAGAAAATCGCGAAAAAGAACTCGTTATTTCAGATGAGGAATTAAGACAAGAAATTCGCTTGTGGGTTTCCTATCGGTATCAGCCTTTGGCACGCACAATCAGGGGAATAATGTATTATCGTGATATGTATGAATTTCTTGCCAAGGTTAACTTCTCAACACCAGAGAGCTTGGGTGTTTCCGGAGATAAGTATCAAGAAAAGATAGAAGAATTAGTGGATGGAAAGTTTGAATATATTGTTGGATTCCAGCCTTACGGAAGGGAAAAGTTGAGAATAAAAGATGCAGAAGAGAAAATAGCACGTGGCGAGAATTTGAGTGCGCAGGAGAAAACGAATTATGAAAAGGCCAAATACAGAGTTAACGACATTAGTTATTTAATGAAGAGGTTTAAACATTTCAAAATTGCTTATTTAGGAGATTTAAAAAATCCAGATGTAGCAAAAGGAGAAAGTGGTTGGTATGGTGCTTTGCTTGAATATAGAGATTATTCTCAGGATGATGCAGAAGCAAAAGGCGAAAAAGTAGAGTATGGATTTGAAGACGGAGGCGTGATTATTGAATCGCGAAGGATATATTTCCCAGTCCATTATCTTTTTGGGCAAGGTAAGCCTATGAACCAGAATAATATGTTAAAATTTGCGCGCGGTGAAATAGTCGGGTTTATGGATATGAACCAGGATATGTATTTTGAAGAAACCTTTAAGGGACCCTGCCTGGCAGAAGAATTCCGTAATGATCCCAATGTAGTTATAGCAGGATTTCCTGAAGATATTGTAACTGATGATGCAACTTATGTAGGGAAAATGCATGCTTTTGCGGATAGGACTTTTAACAGCATAGTTCAAAGAACTCTTAATTGGATGGGTGTTCGTTTCCATTACGGACATCCCGATTATATAAGAGCTGATGCTATTCGGCATCTTGGTTTGATTATTCCTCCTTATGTTAACGAAGATATCTTTGGAGCCTATAAAGCGACCCTTCACGGTAAAAAAGTCATCAACAAGGAGATTATGCAAGCAGGTAAAGCCAGAGAAGGGACATTTTCAGGATTGTTAGGCATTCATTCAAAATTTGCAGGCGGCGGTTGGGAACAAGGAATGAGCCGTTGGTTGTATAGGCTTAATAATTCTAGCTTATTTGGTTTTGAAAGGGCATTTATGCATTTTGTCGGCGCTATCGGATTTTATCTTAGAAAGCCCTGGGTTGTATTTACCGTTACATCTTACCTTACTTTAGTACTTTTGATGGGTATCAGCGCCTTTGTATCCCTGCCGTCAGAATTGATATTCGGTATTGTAGCAATTTATATGTCCCAGGCAATTACCTTTACCGGCTACTTCCAGTTAGTGCTTGAAAGAGGATTATTAAAGGGAACTTGGGATTTCATAAAGATGTTTCCGGGTCTTATGATTTCCTTTGGCTCTCAGCCTTATGATGCTTATTTTCCAGGCGCTATTGAGGCAGCAAGCGGTGGAGCAAAATATGTAGGAACAGGTCGTATTTGGGGACGGCAACATGAATTGCCATTTAGCACTGAACCTACACCACAACCGGCAAAGGGCGGAAGCGGAGAACTTTATCAGTATATCGCCCAAAGACAATTAACCTGGATTATTACTAATATTCTGATGATAGGTTTTGGTATCTGGTTATTGCAGAGCTGGGGAATTATATGGTCTTTCTTCTTTATAACGATGCCGTTTTCTGCCTTGATGGCTCCTTTCTTATTCAATCCTGGCTCAACACCTTGGAATGTGGGATTAAAGAATTGGAAAAAGATTTATTGGAATGACCTTAAAAATGGAATTAAGAAATTATGGTTTATTACGCAGGATACTTCTGTAAAACTAGCTAATTTACCCGGCGGACTGAAATTCCCTGATTCTATAAAGACAAAGGTAGGTTATGATTCTAATAGACAACTTCTTCTTTTTAGAAATAGAATGTCCACTGAGAATAGGAATATATTGCTAAGTCTGTCATCGGATAAAAATTATCAAAATGCTGTCAATGCACTTTTCAGGAAGTCTCATACTTGGTGGCTTAGAAATGCGCTTATAGTTGCAATATTCGGTAGTTTTACATTGGGAGTAGGTATACTTACCGCTTCTGTTCCTTATGGCATTCTTATATTCACAATATCTTATTTTGCTTCAAAACCATTCCGAAACTTCATTAACCTCCTTATATCAGAGATTGTAGTTTTTGGTGGTTTGTTCATTATTAGCATATTTGCCGGTATATTAAATTCATTAAAATCATGCTTCCACAAGGAAACCGAGACCCCGCCGCCTGCGCCGGAAGAGGAAAAACCCGAAGAAGTTGCGGCTGCGCCATCTATTTATCCTTACGGATACGGCTATGGGCCTTATGGCAGGGGTATTGAATTCGCGCAGCCAAGAACCTACGCCGTAGACCAGACAATATATC
>JAHJCI010000064.1 GCA_018813085.1 Candidatus Omnitrophota bacterium
AACGCAGGCGAGCCGTGTGTTTGAGATGGTTTTTTTAATTCGCTCATATATTGTTATTCTATTGTACAATTCCTCGGCAGTCTGTCAAGGTAAATCAGGGATGTAACCTTAACGCCGACTTGCTCTTATCTTAATTATTTTGAGTTCATCCTTAATTTGGGCTTGATTTGCAAGAATTTGGCTAATCTTATCCATAAACTCCTTATCCTTGTTCTTCTCATCGGCAAGATAGGAGAGTATTGAATCTAACTTCTTTGTTAAAAAAGTTAAATCATCATCCAAAATCCTAGTTTCCTCTTCATAATACTTCTGGGCATGCATTGAGCCTATACTCAAACCCAGGCTTATTAGTAGTGCGATAAATACAGTAATAACGAATTTCTTCAGCATAATTGCCTCCGCTTTAACGCCCCTTAACCGGGAACGCCCAGCCCTTACTGCTCTTTCCAGTCCATGACCTCTATGGTGCCTCTAATGAAACCCTGGGTATCCACATAGCGAGGATTATACTCCAACTCAATCGAACCCCACAATTCTATAGTTGCCCCCATAACTGCAACGCCATTGATATATCTTATTATAACATCTCCTGTCCTGGTAAAAATAAGCCCGTCAAACTTGCGTGCATCCCTTTTTTGATTATCAGTTGCTCCGGCCGGGTCATCAAAAAAGATAATGTCCCCGTTCTCGGTAGCCAGGTTAGGCAGCGTTTCGTGAGCTGAGGAGTCAACATAAGCCTTCATATTTAAAGCGCCTGCTCCCTGGATGCGAATGTCTCCCTCGGAAATAATAGTGGTATGATTGGCGTTTATATCTCCGCCGCTTACATCCAGGGTAACCCTGCCCCTTACATAATATACTCCCTTGTTATTCAGGTTATCCTTATGGTCGAATGTCCTGTTGCCGTTAAATACCTGGCCCTTAACATTTGCTGCGTAATCTTCAAAATAGCTCATATCTATCGCAGGCATAGATGTAGGGCCGCGCGTACGCGTACCGTCTCCGGCAGGAAGATTCGGGCCATAGTCTTGCCCCTCTTCATTAAGAAAAGAATCTGCATCATCGCCTTCGAAATTCGGAGACTGAAGGTCTCCGTCAATATCAACATAATGGCCACCAGTATTATGCCAATTAAACAGGGTTCCTCCGCTTACCACATTGGAAAATAATCCCTGGCTTATGGTAACCTCAACCTTACGTAAGGCGCGAGGGCTGCTTTGCGAAGGGATATATCCGGTTGAGGTAATAACAATTTCACTACAGCCATTACAGTACTGCGGGTTACCTTGCAGCCCGGGACAGGTAGGACAATCGCAATTAACTTCGTACTGGCCGAGATTAGGAAAAGAATGTATCACTGTTTGCAATGAACCCCATACCGAATCAGAGCATTCAAAGCTATCTATCAACTGCTTCAATCCCCATTGCCCTCCTGCCTCGGCTAAATAAAGTGCGCTTTCGGAATTCACCAGCCGCGCGCTGGATTCAAAATCAGAAGACTGTAATACCGCTAAACTCCAGCCGAGTACAGCTAAAAGCATCATCGCAAAAATTACAATAATCAGGCTGAATCCATTTTTATTTTTTATCATAGTTTTACCTATTCTTCATATACTCCTAATAACCCAAATTCCTCGGATAAACCTCTGAGCGTAAAGTCATGCTTTGTCCGCCTGATTGAACCTCAAGGCGTACCCCGATAATCTCAACATCTGAAAGTTGCCCTCCGGGAACATCGCAGGAACAAGCAGGAGAACAAATTTCGTTTTTATCCCTGTCGTAATAGCAGAATGTCAGGTTGCTTGCATTATCAGCCAGGATATCTGAATTACGCATTAAGGAATTGCCCGAGAGCTGATAGCCTATAACCAGGTCATCTATATCTGTAAATTGTAAGCGCCCTTCATTCGCAATAATTATCGGCTCATTAGAAGGCGAGCGGTTTTTTATCTGCCTTATTTCCCTCGCCATGCGTACCAAAGCTATCCTTCCTTGAGAAGCAATCTCATTACGGAAAGTTAAAAATCTCCAAAGGTCAATTGTTTCTTTAATGCCCAAGGACAGCCCTGACATCAGGATGCCAACCATAATAATAACTACGATTAGTTCTATTAAGGTCAGGCCTTTTTTTGAAAAGCGATAGTTTTTTTTTAAGACTTTCCCCTCAGTTATCTTTTTCAAAATTCTCATAACAGTCTCTTAATTAAATAAGCGCTCTATAGTTTATATTTTACTTGCTAGCTTATCTAGTAGGCACTCCTTATAGTGACGGCATTAACCTGGCCGGCAAATTGATGAGAAACCGTAACCTCTATTTTCTTATAGTCCGTAGGGCTGGGCGAATCTTCCCAATCACTTCCGTTTAGTCTTGCATAACCTACGCTTACAGAGCGCTGATAAGGCCTGCTGGAATCATCGCTACAGACGCCTTGATTATCGCAAGAATCAGAATAGCCGTCAAAAAAAGTACTTACAACATCAAAATCCTTTGCCCTTATTTCCTCCATCAATTCCTGGACATAGAACCCTGCCTGGACTATAGCTTCAGAGCGGCCTGAACGATAGCTCAAGTTCTGCCACATTAATAAAAGCGTTGGTATCGCTAAGCCGATTACGACAATAACGGTAACCATTTCAACCATAGTCATTCCGTTATTATTTTTTTTCATTGCGCATTCACCCTTCCGGTATTTGACTCAACTGATATCGTACGGCTTCTGCCCTGGTAGGCAAGGACAAGCGAACCGCCTGATTGAGGTGCGCCCAGCCAGTTAAATTGCAATACAGAGCTGCCGCCAAAACCTGCGCTATCTATCCCTATGCCTTGATACTGGGTATGGTTATTAAAGTCGACGCTAAGC
>JAHJCI010000065.1 GCA_018813085.1 Candidatus Omnitrophota bacterium
CCCAGGTCAGTAAAAAAAGGTCCTTTCGTGGATGAAAGGCTACTTGAAAAAATAGAGCGGTTTCGCAAAAGCGGCGGCGCGCGCCAAGCAATAAAGACCTGGTCACGCAGGTCTACGATTACCCCTGAATTCGTTAGTTTGACTTTTGCGGTTCATGACGGACACAAACATGTACCGGTTTTTATTACAGAGAATATGGTTGGGCATAAATTAGGGGAATTTGCACCAAGCCGTATTTTTAAAAAGCACGGCGGCGTAAAAGCAAAAAAAGCGGCGGATAAAACTTAGAGGAATTAATGATTGTAAAAGCACAAGGTAAATTTTTGCGTATATCTCCCAATAAGGTAAGGCGATTAATAAATTTACTTCGCGGTAAAGATATAATTAACGCACAAGCTATTTTAAAAAATACAAATTACCGCTCGTGTGAATTTTTGACGAAAATTTTGAATTCCGCTGTTGCTAATGGAAAAGTAAAAGGTTTTGGCCCCGAGCAGCTTTTTATTTCCAAGATCAGTTGTGATAACGGGCCTATCTGGAAACGCTTCAAAGCAGCGGCATTCGGCCGTGCTACGCCGATTAAGAAAAGAACCTCTCACATTAAGGTAGAATTAGACATAAGGAGTTAGCTAAAATATGGGACAAAAAGTACATCCTTTAGCACTGAGGCTGGGAATAATTAAGAGCTGGCGAAGCTACTGGTTTGTTCCTCGCAATGAATATGGAAAGTACATATACGAGGACTATAATATCAGAAAATTTATTAAGAAACGCCTTAAAATTGCTGCCGTAAGCAAGATAGTAATAGAAAGGCTTTCCGAGCGGATAAAGGTCAGAATTTTCACGGCAAGGCCCGGCATGATAATCGGCCGACACGGATCTGAAATCGAAAGGCTCAGAGAAGACTTAAATAGCCTGGTAAGTAAGGAGATTTCTATTGATATCCAAGAGATAAAGCAGCCTACCATGGATGCTCAATTAGTATCCGAGAACGTAGCCTTTCAATTAGAAAAAAGAATAGCTTTTCGCAGGGCAATAAAAAGAGCTATTGAGCAATCAATGTCTTCCGGAGCAGAAGGGATTAAAATATCCATTTCCGGAAGGCTCGGGGGAGCAGAAATGTCACGCCGCGAGACTTATAAAGAAGGTAAGGTTCCCTTGCAAACTTTGCGTGCGGATATTGATTATGGATTTACCGAAGCACTTACTGCTTACGGCCTGATTGGCGTAAAAGTCTGGATTTATAAAGGGCTCGTTTTTATAAAACGCGCTAAGGATAGTCAGCAAAACTTAGAGAATAAAAACCAGGAGGCTTCGCAATAATGCCGTTAATGCCCAAGCGTGTAAAATACAGAAAATCTCAGAGAGGCTCAAGAAGGGGCTTGGCAGTACGCGGTTCTCAAGTGAGTTTCGGAGAATTCGGCCTGAAATCCCTGGAAAACGGCTGGTTAAAAAACAACCAGATAGAAGCAGTACGCGTAATCCTGGCCCGCCAGTTACGCGGAGGGGGAAAAGTCTGGATCAGGGTTTTTCCCGATAAATCTGTTACTAAAAAACCTGCTGAAGTCCGTCAGGGCAAGGGTAAGGGAGAATTAGACCATTGGGTCTGCGTTGTAAGAAGGGGCAGGGTTTTGTTTGAATTAAGCGGAGTACCTGAAGAATTTGCGCGTGCTTGCTTCAGGCTCGCTGCTTATAAATTACCGTTAAGGACAAAATTCGTAATCCGTCATAAGATATAAAATATGCTAAAGACAAACGACTTGCGCAATTTATCGGAACAAGAGCTCAAAAATAAAGAAATTGCTCTTTATCAGGAATTATTTAAACTTAACCAGCAGCGTTATTCCGGGCGCGTTGAGAAGCCCCATTTATTCAGTCAGGTCAAAAAAGACATTGCCAGGGTAAAGACAATTTTAAATGAAAGGTCTAATAAAAAGCAATTAAAAAAACAAATAAAGTTAAAAAATCCAGGAACGGCTGGGTAGTAAGCGATAAGATGCAGAAAACTATCGTAGTAAAAGTTATGCGCTTATCCAAACACCCGGCCTATAAAAAGATCATAAAAAAATATACTAAATTCAAAGTACATGACGAAAGCAATAAAGCTAAGATCGGGAATTTTGTCAGGATAGAGGAAACAAGGCCTCTTTCTAAACATAAGCGCTGGCGTTTGATGGAGATTATAAAATAAG
>JAHJCI010000066.1 GCA_018813085.1 Candidatus Omnitrophota bacterium
AACCTGCCGAAGATAGAAAAAGCAGTTAAGTTCTTTAATAAAAGAAAAGCCGGTTTTGTGATTCATGCCGGTGATTTTGTTGCTCCCTTTGCCGCAGAGAAACTTAAAGCTTTATCCTGCGATTTTATCGGCGTCTTCGGTAATAATGACGGAGAGAGAGAAGGGCTTAGCCTGGTTTCACAAGGAAAGATTCAGCAAGGCCCCTTAAGGATAACCCTGGCCGGCCGGAGTATTCTTATCGTCCATGACCTGAACTCAATAAATTTACGAGAGGAAGACGCGCAACTCGTAATTTCCGGACATTCCCATAAGCCACATATCCAAAATGAAGATTCCCGTCTTATGGTTAATCCCGGCGAATGTTCGGGATGGCTAAGCAGGCGGCCGTCAATAGCAATTGTCGATTTAGATAAACTTTCCCCTGAATTAGTTTACCTCTAAACTTATGCATCTTCAACTCACTGAAAGCAAGCGTATTCTACGCTCCATTCTGAAGTTCAGCCAACTGAAGAAGATTAAGCTCTATATTGTCGGAGGCTTTATCAGGGATATTATTCTTGGCCGTAGCAGGAAGAACCCGGATATTGACTTTGCAGTTGCCCGGAATGCTATTCGTTTTGCCGCCGGGCTGGCTAAGCAGCTCAAGTCGGGTTTTGTCGTATTGGATAAGAAAAACGGCTGCGCGCGCCTGGTAAAGAAAAAAGAGGGAACGGTTTATACCCTGGATTTTACGGATTTTCGCGGCAGGGATTTGTTGGATGATTTGGCAAAGCGCGATTTCAGCATTAATTCCCTGGCCGTAGAATTAGGGCCGTTTCTTAAGAATTCGAATTCCGGGTTGATTGACCCTTACGAAGGGCTTAAGGATATAAAATCGCGCATAATCAGGATGGTGGGCCTTCGCGCTTTTGACGATGACCCGCTGAGGATATTGCGCACCTTCAGCCTTTCCTGCATGCTTGATTTTAAAATTGCCCCAAAGACTTTGGCGCTTGCCAGAAGGAAGAAAAATAAGCTCAGGCGTGTTTCTTTTGAGAGGATACGCGATGAATTATTCAAAATATTGTCCAGCCCAAACGGCTACAATTTCCTGGCCCAATTAGACAGCTACGGAGTCCTGGAAATAATTATTCCCGAGATAAAACCAATGAAGCGCCTTAAGCAGGGGCCGTATCACCATCTTGATGTCTGGAAACATACATTAGAAACGATGAGGCATCTGGAAAGAATATTCAGGTCTTTTAATCGCAATAAAGATATCAGGGATTATTTAGGCCAGGAGTTTCCTTCCGGCCACGGGCGCAGGGAATTAATCAGGATGGGCGCTTTTATGCATGATATCGGAAAACCCAAGGCATTACGTATCGAAAAAGGCAAATTGAAATTTTACGGCCACGAGCATATAGGCGCGCGCATGCTCAGCGAAGTCACGCGGCGCCTGAAACTTTCCAATAATGAAAGTTATATCTTAAAAAGGATGGTTACTTTGCATTTACGCCCGGGTTATCTTGCGGATAATGCCGCATTGACCCAAAGGGCAAGGTTCCGGTTTTTCCGGGACGCAGGCGAGGAAGCGATAAGCGTGCTTTTGATATCCCTGGCTGACCAGCGCGCAACAAAGGGCTTTTTAACTACAGAAGAATCCCGCAGGCGCCATGAAAGGCTGATCAGGCGCCTGATCAAGGAATATTTTAAGAACAAGACAGAGAAAAAAATTCCCCGCTTGATTAACGGGCACGATTTAATCAAGAAATTTAAATTAGCGCCCTCTCCTTTAATCGGGAAGATTCTTGCCGAGATAGAGGAATTGCAGGCGATAGGCAAAATAAAAACTAAACAACAGGCCTTTAGCAGCGCTAAAAAGTTGATAACATAGCTATTAATTATATTGGAGGGTCGGATGATTTCGCGTTATAATCCTAAAGACAGGCGGCGCTTGCAGAGGTTAAAGTTAAATATCGCAGTCCACTATCGCGTTAATGAGCCCTTGCACATAAAGGTGATGGTGGGGGATAAAGAAATTGAGGCCAGGATGCTTGATATAAATATCGGCGGCATGGGCCTGCTCACAGATTTTAATATCCCCGCTTATTCGTTACTCCTGCTAAAATTCAGTTTCTTCAGGACTAATAAGCTCGGACTGGTTAAACCCTACGGCCCGATAGAGGCAACCGGGGTGGTGCGTTATAATATCTTATTAGAGCACGATCAGTACCGCCTGGGCATACGTTTTGATAAAATAAACAAGGAAGATGAAGAGGAATTACACAAGTTTGTGAAAATGAGCCTGAATCCGTAAGGGCAGCGTTTTTTGAAGAAGCAGAATAGATAACAAAAAGGAGCGTTTAATATGGAAATAAAGGTAGAAAGAATAGATAAGGATACGCTCAAAAATAAAGCAATCCTCAACTGGCCGATATGGGAGAAAGAGGTATCTTCTTTTGACTGGCATTATGATTCAACCGAGGTCTGTTACCTGCTTGAAGGAAGGGTTGTTGTTAAAACAGAAGACGGAAAAGAGGTGGCCTTTGGAGCAGGGGATTTAGTCACTTTTCCAAAGGGTTTATCCTGCACCTGGGATATAAAGGAACCGGTTCGTAAGCATTACAATTTTAAGTAAGGACATGGCTTACGGAGCAAAGCGCTCGTAAGTCATTTGTCCGAACTTACCCCTTGCTTAAGCACTTGGAAATTTCTGGCGCTTCGCGCCTAAAATTTCCTGCGTAAGCTTCGGGATAATTCGTCCCGACGTATCGTCGGGGCTCATTTAAATGAGGACATTATGTTATTAGGAATTATGTTTGTGCTTGCCGGATTGTTGATTGCTGTATACCCGCCGCTTTTATCTCTTATCGTAGCGGGTTTACTAGTCTTTATAGGCATCGGATTAATTCTCATAAGCTATCACTATAAAAAGATGTCAAAGCATATCGACAATCCGTTTATGGATTTTTTCATCCGTTTTTAATAAGCAGATAGAAGATAGCCTGAGGGACGTTCCCCCAGGCGACACGCTATGTTATTATAACTATTGTAATATTAATAAGTTATAACAGGAGCTTTTGGCGGGGTGTCCCCCTGGGGAACGTCCCCCAGTTATAAAGGAACTTAACTAAGGAGGTGGGCTATGTCCGAGGTAGAGATAGGTAAAGTAACTCATTATTACGGGCACATCAGTGTTGCGATAATTGAACTCTTCGGCGATTTAAAGGTGGGTGATAATATTCACATCAAGGGCCATACTTCTGACTTTAACCAGCAGGTCAGTTCTATGGAGGTTGAGCATAAAGTTATTACAGAGGCCAAGGCCGGTGATTCAATCGGCATTAAGGCTTCTGAGAAAACGCATCCTCATGATAAGGTTTTTAAGGTTACCCCTTAGGATTTTTTAACTAGAGGAAACAACAGGCAGTGACTATGGCGCCAAATGTATATTTTAAACCCCTCTCGGGCTTTCTTGACCGCAACAGCTGTTTTGAGGCGGTTCTTAAGGCCTTAAAACCGGATTTAGAGGAATTCGGGCAGGGAGAGATTGTCGGCATCAAGGCAACAATCGGCGAAAGCAAAGAGAGCCGTTTTATAAAGCCTCAGCTGATAAAGCTCCTGGTCCAAAGGCTTAAGCTAGAAAAGGCCAAGCCCTTTGTTTTTGATAACAACGTGATTTATAAAGGGATGAGGCAGAATGCCGTGGACCATCTTAACCTGGCTTATCAAAAAGGCTTTAGCCCGCAGGAATTGGGATGCCCCTTTATTATCGCCGATTCCGTATTCGGTACGGATTCCCAGGCAATAAAAGTCAAATTCAAGAATTTAAAGGAAATCAAGGCGCCTTCCTTAATAGGAGTGCTTGATAATTTGGTCGTTGCCTCACACGTAACAGGCCATATGCTTGCAGGATACGCCGCCTCAATCAAAAACGTAGGCATGGGAATGGCATCGCGCGCAGGCAAGCAGATGCAGCATTCTTCTGTTAAGCCGCATATTATTAAAGATAACTGCGTAATCTGTGGCTGCTGTATTGAGATTTGCCCTGTGAACGCAATCTCAGCCAAAGATGACAAAGCGTTTATTGATTCTTCTGTTTGCCTTGGCTGCGGAGAATGCCTGAGTGCCTGTAAATTCAATGCCGTATCGATTAACTGGCAGGGGGATGCTAATATACTTGCCGAGCGTACGGCTGAGTATGCCTGCGCTATCCTTTCCAGGATAAAAAGAAAAATATTCCTGAACTTTGCCTTTGATATTACCAAGGAGTGCGATTGCCTTGCAGGCAATGACCCTAAGATAGTCCAAGATTGCGGTATTTTTGCCTCGCGCGATATCCTGGCTTTGGATAAGGCATGCTTTGATATTTTAAGCGTGGATAAAGACGCCTTTGCCGAAGAGCAAAAGACCAGGACGCATTTACACCAGTTTAATTATGCGAAAGAGATCGGCTTGGGCAGCCTGGAATATAACTTGATAAGATTATAGGGCTCTAAGAGAGGGGGGGAGCAAAGGGTGCAGGATAAGGTAAAGAGATATTCCAGGATTAAATACAGCTTTGCGATAGTAGACACACTCTATCTTTTGCTGCTTTTATTTTTACTTCAATCATCCGGATTCGCCTTGTGCCTTGAAAACTCGCTTTCTCTTGTCTTCGGCAATAATTTCCTGCTGGTTTTTTCCTACTGCCTGATTCTCTATCTCTTATATTTTCTGCTCACCTTTCCTTTAGGCTTTTACCGCTCCTATGTGGTTGAACATCGCTTCGGGCTATCCAGGCAAAAATTCCTGCCCTGGCTTAGCGATCAATTCAAGGAACTGCTGGTTGGTTTTATAATTTTTATTATTTTAATCCAGGGATTTTTCTTCTTTTTAAGAACCTTCCCGCTTAACTGGTGGTGGATTAGCGCTTTGTTTTGGGTTTTCTTCAGCGTAATCCTGGCACGAGTTTTTCCCGTATTGATAATCCCGCTGTTTTTTAAATACAAACCAATTTCTGATGAAGCCCTTCGCGCGCGCATTCTCAATCTGGGTAAAAAAATGGGCGTTAAGGTGCTGGATGTTTTCCAGATCGATTTCAGTAAAAAGACCGAGAAGGCAAATGCCGCCTTAGTAGGCCTGGGAAAATCCAAGCGCGTAATCTTAACCGATACCCTGCAGGGAAAATATACGCCTGAGGAGATAGAGGTAATCCTGGCGCATGAGTTTTCCCATTACCGGCTCAGGCATATGATAAAGCTGCTTATCTTAAACGCAGCCACCATTTTCTTAAGCTTCTATGTCATCTTTTATTTCTCCGGCTTAATACTTGAGGCTTCCAAGCTTCATTTATCCGATGTAGCAGGCCTGGGTATCTGGCTGTTCTGTTTTACGCTCCTGCAGATTATAGCAACGCCTTTGTTGAACTGGATCAGCCGCGTAATGGAGAAGAACGCTGATTTCCTGGCGCTTAAATCCAGCGGATTAAAAGAGGCATTTATTTCCATGATGAGTAAACTCAGCGCCCAGAATTTATCTGACACCAACCCTGCCCGCTGGATAAAGGTATGGTTTTATGATCATCCTCCCACAATAGAGCGCATTAAGATGGCGGAAAGGTATAAACATGAAGATTAAGAATTGCGAGATTAAGATTGTCCAGGCGGACATTACAGGGCTTAAGGTTGATGCGATTGTAAATGCCGCTAATAATAAGCTGGTTATGGGCGGCGGGGTTGCCGGAGCAATCAGGAAAAAGGGCGGCAAAATCATTGAAGAGCAGGCAGTGGAAAAGGGGCCGATTGAGATTGGCGAGGCAATTTATACCCAGGCAGGAACTCTGCATTCGAAATTCGTGATTCATGCCGCAACCATGGGCATGGATTTTTCCACTGATGAAGTAAAGATCAGGCAGTCCTGCGCAAGCAGCCTGGATGTAGCAGAAGAGCTCAAAATCAAATCCATTGCCTTTCCTGCCTTAGGTTGCGGGGTAGGCGGATTTTCCTATATTGCGGCTGCCAAGATTATGGCGCAGGAGCTATTCCGGCATCTTAAAGAAACGCCCAATTCAACGCTTCATGAGATTATCTTCTGCCTCTACGCTAAAGAGGTATACGAAATCTTTAATAAAACCGCGCTCAGGTATATTGAGCACATTGTTGAGAAAATCCAGCAGGGTCCCTTTACCACGGTGGATGCGATTATCGAGATAAACGATAGCATTGTATTAATCGAAAGAAGTAATCCGCCGTTTGGCTGGGCTTTGCCAGGAGGGTTTGTCGATTATGTGGAAAGCCTTGAGGAATCGGTTGTGCGCG
>JAHJCI010000067.1 GCA_018813085.1 Candidatus Omnitrophota bacterium
AACATTAAGTATTTCTCTGGCTAGCTTA
The DNA here is from genome assembly GCA_018813085.1 of Candidatus Omnitrophota bacterium. Lineage (GTDB taxonomy): Bacteria > Omnitrophota > Gorgyraeia > Gygaellales > JAHJCI01 > JAHJCI01. Next base: position 29 of record JAHJCI010000067.1, read on the forward strand.
TCGCCTTCTTTTGCCGCAACAAAAATACTCCTTAAATCTATGTCTTCTATTTTATTATCAACCAGCTCTATAATCTTGCTGGTTTCATGAGAACTGCCTGATAATTTATTTCTTGCTTCCCTGACTATCCCCAGGTCGATTTCCCAGCGTTTTAAAAAACAGGGATTACCGAGAGAACAGTTAAATAAATTGTCTTTTTTATAATTATTAATGGATATCTCTCCTGCGCAACCTTTACTGCCGGTATAAATTTCACCGTTAATCATTATACCGCATCCGACTCCGGAAATCATATAAATAACATTTTTTAATCCCGGCTCTAAATCCAGCCATTGCTCTCCGAAACATGCAGCCGTGGCATCGTTTTCAATAACCGTCGGCAGGCCAAATTCTTTTTCGATTAAATCCCTTAAGGGCACATTTACCGAGGCGTAAGTATAATTATGGTTATTTAATTTTTCCGGCCAGTGGATTGAGCCTTCTTTTTTATCAATAATCCCGGCTATCCCGATGCCGATGCCTTTGATATCCGGCATATATTTTTTGGAGCGCCGCAGAATCTCGCGGGTTATTTCAAAAATAACCTCGACAATCTCTTTTACTGAAGCCTGAGGCCTTTTTATCTGCGTCTTGAGTACTATATTTCCTTTTGCATCAACAAGCAGCCCCACCATATTCATTAAATTCAGGCCTACCCCTACTGCATAAGCTGCCTGCGGGTTAAGGTCAAGAAGGACCGGCCTCCTGCCTCCTTCGGAAACATCCAGCTCTTTTTCTAAGACTATTTTATTTTTGATAAAATCTTCTATGTAGTTGGAAACAGTAACGATATTAACGCCAAGGCGCTGGGAAATCTCCGGCCGGCTGATCGGGCCAAAACGCCGCAGCATCTCTAAGATATCGATGCTGCGCTTTTCTTTCTCCGTTAACTCTTGATTGCCAAGGTTGCCATGCCGCATATTAATTATCGTTAGGAAGGGTTGATAAAAAGAAACATAACTCTTTGAATATACTACATAAATAAAAAATATAAGTCAAGACTTTTTAGAAATGGAGCTTAAAAATCCTTGTTTATTTCCGGATAAGGCTTGCCTGGCTTGGCAAAAAGGTATCCCTGGCCGAGGCAAAGGCCCATGGCAGCGAGAAAGTTATATTCTTCTTTTGTTTCAATGCCTTCTGCTATCAGCTGAGAGCCGATTTTTTGCGAAAAAGAAAACCAGGTAGCAAGAACGTCCTGCCTTACCTTATCAACATCTATATTTCTGATTACGGACATGTCTATCTTTATATAATCGGGTTTTAGTTTTGCTACGTTACGCAAACTTACATAACCGCTGCCGGCATCATCAATGGCAATCTTTATTTTTCTTTCCTGGACAAAATGCAGGATCTCATAAAACTTCTCAAAATCCTCGACTATTCCGCGCTCGGTAATTTCTATTACCAGGTTCTGGGGATTCGAAACAAAAAATCCGGGAAGCTCTATCTGGGCGAACTCGGGGTCATATATCGATTCGGGAGTTGTGTTCAAAAAAAGTAATAGGCCTTTTTTAAAGTCCTGGTTAAAGAGCAATATCTTACTACGGCAGAGGCGGTCTAACTGCCAAAGCATATTCCCCTCTCTGGCTAAATCGAATAAAACATCGGGAGCAAAAAGTTCACTGTTCTCCGGGCCGCGCATCAAGGCCTCATAGCCAACTATTGATTTAGTACGAAAATGGACTATCGGTTGAAAGAATATATTTACCTTCCCCTGCTCAATAATCTCCTTAAGCATCCCTATCTTCTTGGTTCGCTCATCCAGCCTTTTCATCGCGCCTGCCTGCATCTCTTTATAAAGCTTGCTGGATTCTGCGGGGAAAAACTCCGGGTCTAAAGCTACTCTTTGTTTCCTGCGGTCTTTGAAGTAAATACTCCCCGAGAATGACTTCACAAAATCCTTCAATTCGGTAGCAATTCTGCTTATCTGTCCGATATGGAATAATTCCTTTTCTTCATTGCTGACCACGGCGATAGATATGGACATGATAGGGGTATTTATTATATTGCCCTTGCGGTCTTCCCTGCTAATGCACTTCTGGCGCCGGGACTCTTCGTCATAAAACTGCGGTATCGCCGAATCGAATTCTTCGATAATTTTAGAACATAATTTATCCACCTTCTGTGGGTGGCTGATTACTATGAAATCATCTCCGCCTACATGCCCGATGAAATCCTCTGCATCGCCGTATTCCTTAACTACTTTCGTAATTAATCCGGAAAGAAACCTGATTATATCGTCACCGCGGTTAAATCCGTATTTCTCGTTAAAAGACCTGAAATTATCCAGGTCTATATAACAGATAGCAAAAAGCAAGTTCTTATTTAGAATCTCTTCTGTTCTTTTTATAATTGAATTGTTCCCCGGCAGGCGAGACAGTGGATTGACGTCCAGCTCCAAATGGGTATGCCCCAGGGACATCTTAATCCTCGCCAGTAAATCTGTATGCTCTACGGGTTTCAGGATATAATCATCGGCACCAAGCTCTAAATCAAGCAGCCTTTCCTGAATATCCTTTCGCTCGCTTAACATAACCAGCGGTATATGCCTAAGCATCAAGTCTTGTTTTAAGTTTCTGCACAAGCTGTAGCCAGAATTTGTGGGCAAGGCTGAATCCAAAACAATCAGATTAGGCATGTGCTCGTATATCATTTTTAAAGCCTCTTCGCAGGTCGTGGTTGAGAAGACCTTGAATCCCTCCTTCTGCAATACATCCACTAACCAGAGGCGTAAACCTTCTTCGGACTCAATGATCAATATGAGATCGGATTTGGAAACGGCCATTTTTTTCTTCCCCTGCCTGCTTGCAGGCTGTTGTTTCTTTTTGATCAACCGCTCTTACTATTTCGGTTTTTGAAGTTTAGTTTTTAATTTCTTTTTGGGATTTTTCAGGAATTCACTCAAGGCATAATAACTTTTACGCGGGATGCGCTTATTTATGCCGTCTTCTAATTCTTCGGATAAGCCGACGATGCCAAACCATTCCTCGTTCATATTCATGTTGTTCTTGGCCCGTATATCAAAATAATAAGAACCGTTTGACCAGCCAGCGTCGGTATCATGAATTGACCAGGTATCTTGTAAATATTCATTGTGCTTCCACCACTCATCAGTCCATTCAAAGATAGTGCCGCCCAGGCAGTTTCCTTCTCCCTCTTTATTCCCATATAAATTCTTTTGAATCTGCTGCCACTGCAATTCTAAAAAGTAAGTCTGCATATCCTGGTCTTCTTCTTTTTTATAGGCATTGTAGCTGTCTGCGCCAAATTCAGTAAGCACTAAAGGCCGGTCAAAATTCCTTTTCAGCGATTGAAAGAGATTGCCAAAACTCTTGCCGCGGTAAATGATACAGGCGACTAAATCAATATCCGGGCAAACCTCGTTGGCAACATCCAGCCAAAGCAGCTCTCCATTGCCGAGGGCAACCGGATGCTCAGGGTCAATTTCTTTAATCTCGCGCGCTAACTGATTGACAAAAGAGTAGTATGTCTTAGCGCGCAGGTAAATCTGTTTTGCCGGTTCAGACTCCTCCTCAATCTCCGTGCTTGTCCAGGGATTAACCTGCCCGGAAAAAGAGTAATTGTTCTCATTGCCTAAAACCCAAAACAATACCCCTTCTTCATCTTTGTATAAATTAACCCTGCTTAGGACTCTCTGTCTAACCTGTTCCTGAAAATCCTCATCTCCGTAGCGGGGGCATGGATATTCCCAAAAACACAGCCAGTCGCCCAAAATACTGCGAATTCCGTAAAGCCGGTATAAATCTCGGATAACTTCTTTCACCCCTTCCGTATTATCGCTTACCTGATAAAAACGGACAGTATTTATACCCATCTCTTTCATTAATTTTCCGTCGCTAATCCAGGGCTTCTCGGGATCCGAAAACACATCGTATTCATGGTTGCCGCCTATGGGGACGGGATTATAGCAAACCCCCTTGATTATATAAGGCCTGTTGCGCACAAAAAGCTGATAGCGGCTATCCTTATATTTCTTAATATATACCCTGGGCCTTGATTGTATAATTATAGCTGCTATTGCTATCGGCAGGATAATTAGAAAAGCAATGAGATTAATCTTTTTACTGCTGTGGGTTTTTTTGTGTTTTTTATGTTTTGTGTGCCCTGATTTCATTGAGGTTGGTATTAAAAAGTATAAAAAGGGACGGTTCTTTAGAACTGCCTGCTTTTGCAAAAATTTAGAAAATCCTTGCCTAGAGCCTGCCTGCTGAATCTTATCTACAAGCTGCCAAGAACCGCCCCTGGATTATTAAGGGCTGGATTTATTCGTACTTAATTTCGTCTAAGTAAAAGGTAACGCCTTCAGGATTGACATCGACATTGGTTGCCCAGGCGAATCCGCCAATGATATAAGACATATCCTTGCCGGCTAAATCAATCGTGTACTGCGTCCATTCCTTATTAAGCATTACCGGCCCGATGCTTGTGGAATCCGAATCGGAGGATTCTCCCATTATGCCGCCGACCTTGAATTCTTCGATTCTCTCTGCGCCTTTGTCACCGCGCGCCCAGAAGGTTAATTTTTTGGCAGCGGATAAATCAAACCCTGCATCCTGAATCCCCCAGTTATTCGCCGGGTGTTGCCAGTAAATCCCTGCCCAGCGCGTGCCAGAATTATCATAGTAGGAAAGCTGGATACAGGTATCCCCCAAGTAAGGATTTTCCTTATGGGACTGGTTGTACTTTATGTCCCTGGAGCCGGTTGCCGGCATCCATCCGGAGGGGATAAAGTGATTGCTGATTGCGCCCCTGTCGGAATAAACATAAAAAGGCATTGCCTGGCTTTTCTTTTCTTCCGGCTTTATTTCCGGGTCTGCCTCAAACTGTATATCATCCAGGTAGAATGTCGCCCCCTCGGGATTTAAATCAGCGGAAGTCGTCCAGAAAAATCCGCCGTTGATATAAGAAAGGTCTTCCCCGGCGAGATTGATTGTATACTGCTTCCAGGCATCGGTTAATTCGATAGGCTGGCTTTCTACAACAGTAGAGTCAGGATAAGGCACATCCTTATCAATTCCCACTCCGCCCACTCCGAACTTCTGAATAACCTCACCGCCCTTCTGTCCCCTTGCCCAGAAAGTAAGCTTGGTCATCCCGGTCAAATCAAAACCGCCCTTCTTAGCCCCCCAGTTATTAGCAGGAAATAGCCAATAAACACCTGCCCAGCTATTGCCTTGAGAAGCTTTCGCCGAATATACAAACTGGATACAGCTACTGCCGGAATGGGGATTATCCAAAGACTGGTCATTCATTTTAATATCCCCGTAATCACCCATATGGCCGGAAGGAATATAATGATTCTCACGGGCGCCCTTGTCGAGATACACAACAAAGGTATCATTTTCCGTCATAGCTGCCTCTTCGGCAAAACTAAAAGGCGCAAAAAACATTAAAGCAGCTATAAAAATTGCAATTTTTGTCTTCATCTTTCTAACACCCCCCTTTCGAACTAATCGTTATCATTTTAATTGTACTCAATTTTGATTATTCTTAGAATTAATATTTCTTATTACGGCCTTCCCCTCCTCTCTACCTCCACAACTCCTGATAAGTATAATGAGCTTTGCGTAAGTGGCGTAAAAACGGGCTTTGCGAACCCTCGCCCTGACCGCACAGCCCCAACCATTCTTCATGCATGAATCCATCGGGAAACGGACCTGCCCACAGCGGCTTGGAATCATGTATCCCCGGTTCATAAGCCTTCCACCACTCATCCAGCCACTCAAAGATTATGCCGCCAATGGCATTACCGGCTCCGGGGCCATCATACATATTATATTCTATGTCTTGCCACGCAGCAAGATGATATTTTGCCTGTAACTCTTCGGCTTCCTGCCTTGTTTTAGATTTAGCATAAGCCGGACAGCCGAATTCTGTAATAAATACAGGTTTATCCGCTTCCTCCAAAACAGACTGCCAAAGATAACCAAAGCCATAGTCTCCCCGGTAGGCATTAGCTCCGAACATATCCACGTCAGGGCAATTCCTGGCGAATACGTCCAAGAAAAGAACATCGCCGTTACACAAACCCACCGGATGCTCCGGATCAAGAGATTTAATTGTGTTTGCCGCCTCATTGGCAAATTTAAAAAACCCTTCGGGGTCTTTATCGGCATTACAAGCAACCCCGTAAACATTCTCGTTGCCGAGAAGCCAAAATAAAATATACGGCTCGTTTTTAAATTCTTCAACCATCATCGTAATAGAAGTAATCATATTTTTCTGGTGCTCGGGGTTTCGGTAATCCGTGCCTTCATACCAAGAGGCGCCAGAACCCAACGCGTATTTTCCCAAAAAATCGCCCATGATCACCATAATGCCGTAATTTTCATATAAGTCTCTTAACAATTCCTTATTTATCTTATGCGGGTGATGATAAAGGCGAATCGTGTTAACCCCCATTTCCTGCATAAGTTTAAAATCACCTAAGGCCGGCTCATTGTCATCCTGAATATTGTTAAGGTTGCTATCTACAAAGGCATCATATGGCCCGTCGATTTTGCCGTTATTATTAAAATCATCGAACATCCAGTTGCCCAGCGTGCCGTCATCTGGAGACTGCCCCACTTTGCTGGGAGCATAAGTTATGCCCTTAATATGGTAAGGCCTGCCGTTGAGCTCGAGCTGCCAATCTCCGTCTTCATTCTGCAGCAGGCGCACCTTGCCGTCGCCGATAATCTTTTCTGCCCTTTTCTGCTGCGCCTGTCGTTTCTCGCCACCAGAATCCCATTCACAGCGCACCCATCTGCCCGGATTAACCTGCACGATATCGTTGGAGATATCATTGTCATAACCATTAATAATCCTGATACTCGCTCCGTAGAGCCTGTATTTTAATTCCGGATTGTGCCGCAAAAGAAAATCTATCTTGGCAATTGCAGCCTGGCCAATATACCAAGGAGTATGCCAATACGTCCAGCCATAACTTCCGGGGAAATGCACAACTATGGAATAGTAACACTTTATCGCATGCTTAATTAAACCTGCCCTTTCCAGAATCAGGCCGGTATAAAAAAGTCTCATCCCCTGCGGTTCAGGAGCAGTTGCCCATTTAAAAAACGCTGCCTGTAAATCCGGAGTTTGTAAAAAATCCCAGACAGAGCCCTCCAGCCTCTTTTCTTTCTGTGCTGCTTTAAATTCCGGATTGCGCCTGATTGAAGACGTATTCGGGTAAATCCCCTCGCCTGTGGCATTACTCAATTCCGCCTGGTCAGTGATGATGTAGGCATAATTGCTGCTGCCGATATTCTCAAATCTGCCATATTTAGTATAATCTACAAAATCCTCACTACCAGGGTCTGATAGCTTAATAGTAGTAACCATCTGGGAAACAGCAGATTCTTTCTCTTCGGCAACCTCTTCCTCTTTTATCTCGTCTCCATCCTTTAGCTTTTGTATCTTATCAATGCTTTGCTGAGCGGCTTTGGCTATGTGCCAATACCATCCGCGCGGGTCCCAAGCCTGGGCAATTGGATATTGTTCTATAATCGCATTAAAAACTTTAATTGCCTCAGAGAATTTTTCTTGCCGCATATAAGATTCAGCCTGAATAAAATAACACGTAGCCACATCATTGAGAATCTGATAGTTAGCGATATCCGCGCCCTTAGGTAAAGCACTTAAAGACGCCTGCTGTCTTTTTGCTTCCCCTTGGTATAAAACAATGCACTGCTGAGTAATCTTAAAGATTGCTTCGATATCATACTCACCGTGCGCCTCCCAGGCCTTTTCAATCAGCTCTGCTGAAGTAGGATTGCTTTCTTCTGCATGCAAGCCGTAAGCCGCCTGCCTAACCGAGAAACAGATAAATATCGCCAGGCAAAATAAAAAACCAAAAGTTAAAACTAAACTTGTTAATTTCTTAGCTTTCATTTTATTATCTTTGGCGCTTTGATATATTAGCCCTGATCCTGATGCCGTCTTTGTGCTCCGCGCCTTTCTTCTTCCAATCGTCTTTCCTCGGCTCGCCTTTCTCCCCTTCGCCTTTCCACCTGCGCACGAATTTCAAATGCCTTGGCTTCTGTAATACCAAAAGTCATAATAATGAAAATAGCGGCTAAAGAGGTCACGATCGGAATGCCGATATCAAACAGCCGCATATACAATAAAGCCTGGGGTGTCTGGTTGGCGCCTAATGCTATATTAAAGCCGGTTACGTTCAGGAGAATTCCGGAGATAAGCGATGAAATTGCTAATCCTAATTTTACCATCCACCAGTAAATAGCACCAAACATACCTTCTCTACGTGTGTCGGTTATAAGTTCGTCATAGTCACAAACATCCGCCACCATGGAACTGACCAATGTGAACAGCGATCCCAAGCCGAAGGCAATGAATGGGGCTGCAATCAACAGTAAGTACGGATGATTGGGGTTATACCCTATCCATTTCAAGGCGTAACCGATGATTGAGATGGAAATGGTAATTAAGAAAGTGTTGCGCTTGCCAATCTTTGTGGACAGCCACGTGGCTAAGAAAATGACGCATAAAGTACAAGCGGAAGTGATCGAACCAAACCAGCCAAGCAATGTGCCGCCTTTTGAATAATCGCCGCCATAAACATAGAAGAAAATAACATAGGCTGAGAAGGCGGAAGCAAGCATAAATCCGTTGAAGATCAAGAATGTTGCTGCACAAAGTTTAACAAACGGACGGCATTTGAAAGCAATCGCAAAACCGCGGAAGAAGTCTTTGGTAATATTCCAGTGGCCCTTTCCTCTTTTAGGTTTGGGTATGTCAGCGAAACGCTCTTTGATAAAAATTGCCGGAAGTATGCCGCCAACCACGATAAAGGCGCCGAGGACTATTGAGAGGATGCGCGCTCCGTGGATAATATCCGTAAACATACTCTTATTGTCCATAATCTTGAAGAACCAGGGAGCGATTACCCAGGCAAATTGACCGAGAAAGTTGCTCGCCCCCTGCAGCCGTGTCCGCTCATGATAATCAGGTGTCATCTCATACCCTAGCGCGATCCAGGGAATTGAGAAACAGGTAAATCCAAGAAAATAAAGAGCCTGAAACCCAGCGAAATACCAAAAATAGAAAATCTCGCTATGCCCCTTATATAGCTGGAACATCAATGCATAGAAAATTCCCCCGAGAATCGCTCCAAAGAATATAATCGGTCTGCGGCGCCCCCATCGGGTCCGGATATTATCTGAAATATAACCGGTAAGGGGGTCTGATATGGCATCCATAATACGGGGAAGCGCCCCCACCAGGCCCACTAAAGCGGGATTCATGCCTAACCCGATGTTTAAAACAATCACCATCGCGCCAATAGCTGCGGCCTGAAGGCTGTTGACCAGCCCGCCGATGCTGTATATGGCTTTTTGAAAAATAGGGACGCGGTCTTGGAGGGCTGTAATATGGTGTTTGGCTCCAACAGTTGCTTGCTCCATTGATTAACCTTTCTCCTTGCCCAGAAAGGGCACACCAAACAATCCGATATGTTTGGGTGTTAACCCAGAAAGGGCACACCAAACAATCCGATATGTTTGGGTGTCATTATTCTACATTTTTTTATCCAAATAGCGCACCGGAAGTAATTCCTTTAACAATATATTTCTGCATCAACAAGTACACTATGATTATTGGCAGGGCAGTTATAGTCAGACCTGCCATCAAAAGCGGGTAATTAGTCAGGAACTCTCCCTGAAACATCACCAACGCCCGCTGAAGGGGCATCAGGTTTTTATTGTCAAATATTAGCAGGGCAAGCACATATTCATTCCAAACATTGAGCGCATTAAATATCACTACCACTGCTAAGGCTGGCTTTGACAAAGGTAGAGCCACATGCCTCCAGAGGCCCAATTTTGTACAGCCGTCTAGGCGCGCTGCTTCCTCCAGCTCCTTAGGCATCTTATCAAAGAATGTCTTTAACAGGAATATGCTGACAGAAAGCCCCACATTTACCATACACAGGATATAGCCGATTTGGGTATTGCGCAGGTGCAACTTGTTTAACAATACATAAAGGGGGACAAAGCTGCCTGGTATGGGTATCATCATCGCGATAATAAACATATAAAATAAAATATTCTTACCGGGAAATTTAAAACGGGAAAAGGCATAGGCTGCTAATGAGGCCACAATAACTATGCCAATCACAGTGCAGACTGTATAAATAATACTGTTAATAAAATAGCGGCCAAA
>JAHJCI010000068.1 GCA_018813085.1 Candidatus Omnitrophota bacterium
ATCAGCCCAAGGCTGGGGATTAATATGGGCATTATTCATAATTCCCACTATAAAGAGGCAGCCGATATAAGTTTCGCTCAACCGGTAAAGCAGATTAAAAAATTCGGGCTTAGCGATAGTTTTCCTATGTACAATCTTATCAAGGAAGATATAGATAAGTTGGATTTTCTTAACCGGGGCCTGGATTATGAATATGAAGATATTTTTGTTATCGCGAAAAGATAGATGATTACAGGCACTGTAAAATCGTAAAAATTTCTTTGCGCATTTTGCGGTAATTTAACGCTCTAACGCTGATATGAAGGCACTTATTCTAGCTGCAGGTTACGGGACGCGGCTTTACCCGCACACCCGTAATTTCCCCAAGGCCTTACTTAAAATAGGCAACAGACCGATAGTTAATTACTTGTTAGATAAGCTCCAAGATTTAAACGACGCCTCCCGCATACTGCTAGTCACTAATAACCGTTTCTTCAAGCAGTTTCAGGGATGGAAGAGGGGTATAAATTTAAATTCCCAGATACGTTTATTTAACGATTTAACCACAAGCCCGAAAGACAAAAAGGGCGCAGTGGGCGATATGCATTTTGTGTTCAGTAAGGAGCATTTCAGGGGAGATTTTCTGGTTTTAGGCGGAGATAATCTTTTTAAGAGCAACCTGAGAGATTTTATAAGCTTTGCAAAGAGCAAGCGCCCATTTACGACCATAGGCCTCTTTAACCTTAAGAATAAGCGTGAGGCTTGTCATTACGGGGTAGTCCGGCTCAACAAAAACAAGCGTATAGTCGAACTTCAGGAGAAACCGAAGAGTCCGAAGTCAAGCCTGGTGGCAATGTGCTTATATTATTTTCCCCAGGAGAGTTTGCGCTTGATTAATCAGTACCTCAAGGACCCGTTAAATTGTTCGGATACCGCAGGAAATTATATCAGCTGGCTTAGCAGGAAAGATAAGGTCTATGGATTTATTTTTGAAGATTTTTGGTTTGATATCGGGCACATCCACACTTATAAAAACGTTGAGAGGTTGATGAAAAACAAGGAGTAGGGTATGTCAAAAGTATATTTTAGTTCCGAATCGGTTAGTGAAGGGCATCCTGATAAATTATGCGACCAGATTTCAGATGCCGTATTAGATGATGTTTTGAAACATGACCCCCGGGGGCGCGTAGCCTGTGAAACCTACGTAACAATGGGGCTGGTTATTGTCGGCGGGGAGATTACCACAAAAGGCTATGTAGATATCCATAATATCTGCCGCAACGTAATTAAAGATATCGGCTATACAGATCCTAAATACGGATTTGATTACAAAACCTGTGCGATTATTAACACTATTCATAATCAGTCAGTGGATATTGCCCAGGGGGTTGATAAAGGAGGGGCCGGAGACCAGGGAACGATGATCGGTTACGCCTGTTCGGAAACTCCGGAACTTATGCCTTTGCCTATTATGCTGGCGCATAGATTGGTAATGCGCATGGCAGAAGTAAGAAGAAAAGGCATTTTAAAATACCTTGGCCCTGACGGTAAATCCCAGGTTAGCGTAGAATACGAGAATAACTTACCCAAGCGAGTTGATTCCGTTGTCCTTGCCTGTCAGCACACAGAAGAGATTCTTGACGAGAGTAAAGATTTTATTACCAAGCAGGCGCGCGAGGAAATAATTAAGGAGATTGCCGACCCTGTTTTAAAGCAATGGGTTGATAAGGATACAAAATATTATGTTAATGAAACCGGTAAGTTTGTAATCGGAGGCCCCCAGTCGGATACCGGGATGACCGGCAGGAAGGTGATAGTAGATACTTACGGAGGCATGGTTCCCCACGGAGGGGGCGCATTCAGCGGCAAAGATCCGACCAAGGTAGACCGTTCGGCAACATATATGGCGCGCTATGTAGCAAAGAATCTCGTAGCAGCCGGGCTTGCCAAGAAGTGCCTGATTCAACTGGCTTATGTCATCGGAAGGGCAGACCCGCTTTCGATCCTGCTGGATACTTACGGTACTTCCCAGGTACCGGAAGAGCAATTGATCCCGGCGTTAAGAAAAATATTTGACCTGACGCCTCAGAGCATAATCAAGGTATTGGAATTAGAGAGGCCTATATACCGTAATACTGCCTGTTATGGGCACTTTGGCCGTCCGGAGTTCAGCTGGGAAAAAGTAGATAAGGTAAAAGAGCTGCAAAAAATAGTCTAACCTTGCCTGATTAGAAAATATGATCTAGCCAGGTATAATCTGAGGTGCGAATGAAGCACGATATTAAAGATATTTCACAGTCTAATAAAGGAAAACTGAGAATTGAATGGGCGCGAGAGAATATGCCGGTCTTGGGGTTGATCCGCTCACGCTTTAAGAAAGAGAAGCCGTTAAAGGGCGTAAGTATTGCTGCCTGCCTGCACGTAACCACGGAAACAGGAGTTCTGGCAGAAGTATTAAAAGACGGCGGAGCAAATGTTGCGCTTTGCGCTTCAAATCCTTTGTCTACCCAGGATGATGTTGCAGCCAGCCTGCTCAGGCATTCCAAGATTTCGGTATTTGCGATTAAGGGGGAAGATAACAAAACCTATTACAGGCATATTAATGCCAGCCTGGCTATCAAGCCTGAGATTACCATGGATGACGGAGCAGACCTGGTAAGCAGCATACACCGAGCTTCGCCTGCTTCATATAGAAATATTATGGGAGGGACCGAAGAAACCACTACCGGGGTAATACGGCTGCGCGCATTAGAGGAGCAAGGCAGGTTAAGGTATCCGATAATCGCGGTTAATGACGCAAATACAAAGCATTTGTTCGATAACCGTTACGGCACGGGTCAGTCTACAATCGACGGGATAATCCGCGCGACCAATAAGTTGTTAGCCGGAGTGAATTTCGTAGTCTGCGGTTATGGTTTTTGCGGCAAGGGCGTGGCAATGCGCGCAAGGGGTATGGGCGCAAACGTCAGCGTAACCGAAGTCGATTCCCTGCGTGCGTTAGAGGCAGTGATGGATGGTTTTCGCGTAATGCCTTTGTCCGAGGCAGCGCGTTTAGGCGACATATTCGTTACCGTAACCGGGAACAAGGACGTTATCGCCAAAAAGCATTTTTTATTAATGAAAGACGGGGCAATTTTAGCTAATGCAGGGCATTTTAATGTTGAGATAGGGCTGGATTCCCTGCCGAAAATCAGCAAAAGAAAAAGAAGGATCCGCAGCTTCTTAGACGAACATCTGTTGAAGAACGGCCGCAGGATATATGTTTTGGCAGAAGGGCGGCTGATTAATCTTGCAGCTGCCGAAGGGCATCCTGCTCAGGTTATGGATATGAGCTTTGCCAAC
>JAHJCI010000069.1 GCA_018813085.1 Candidatus Omnitrophota bacterium
CTAAAATCAGCCCGGCAGGACTGTGTTCCTTTTTTATGCGCGCAATATATCCGTCAACCGCATCTGAAAAAACTGCTAAGATAAATATAAAAAGGGCAATAAACCTCAGATAATCCTTATCGGCAGAATAATAAAGCAGACATGCAATAAAGAAAGGAACCGTAAGAATCCTGAAGGTTGATACTTTATTTGCAATATTCATTCGTCGCTATCGCTCCTCATCGCACAGATGATCACAGATTAAATTACCAGATGAGCGCAGATTATCTGTGCCAATCTGCGTCAAAAATCTGTGCTAATCTGTGTTTATTTGATAATTCTTATCCTGGAAAGCGGCCAATAAATTAAGAAAGCCTTACCTAAGAGATACTTGTTGGAAACAAATCCCCAGTAACGGCTGTCCTGGGAAGAATTAGAATTATCACCCAGAACATAATAGCTCTGATCCGGAACAATAATTTTTTCGCCTTCTAAGCCATAATCGCCGCGGTTATAATACTGCCTTGCAAATTTAGGGTCATTTAATATATTTTCGTTAATATAAATCTTGCCTTGCCTTATCTCTACGGCCTCTCCCTGGAGCGCGATTAACCTTTTTATAAAGTCGCGGCTTTTATCTCGGGGATAGATAAAAACAATGATCTCCCCTCGCTCTGGCTTGCTCATTGCAGGCAACCTGAAATCAGTAAACGGAATTTTAGCTCCGTAAATAAACTTATTCACCAAAATCCTGTCACCCTCCATGAGCGTAGGCCGCATTGAACCGGAAGGAATCTTAAATGCCTGCACAACAAACGTCCTTATCAGCATTGCCAGAACAAAAGCAATGACTATTGATTCAACCCACTCCCTAATTACGCTCTTTTTCACTTTGAAAGCTCCTTCTTATTATAACCTTAATACCTCTAAAAATGCTTCCTGCGGAATTTGTACTTTACCGAATTGCTTCAGGCGCTTCTTGCCTTTTTTTTGGAGATCCCAGAGTTTACGCTTTCGTGTAATATCGCCCCCGTAACATTTAGCCGTAACATTCTTACCCACAGGGCGCACTCTTGCCGAAGCAATGACACGGCTTTCAATCCTGGCCTGGATGCGTACTTCAAATAATTGCCTGGGAATTAAATCTTTTAGCTTATGGACTATTGCCTGCGCCTTTGTATACGCCCTCTCTTTATGGATCAGGCAGGAGAAAGCATCGCAAACTACATCATTTAAGGCAATTTCTAATTTCACCAGATCTGTTTCCTGATAATCCAGAAATTCATAATCAATAGAACCATAACCTCGCGTTTGAGACTTGATACGGTCATAGAAATCAACGATAATTTCAGAAAGCGGCATGATGAAATTCAATTTGACCCGGTCCTGGCTTAAGTATTCATTAGATACAAAGATGCCCCTTCTATCTTTAGTAAAATTACAGACAGTCTCAATATCCTGTATAGGTATAATCATCAACAAACTTACATACGGCTCCTCGGTTCCCGCAACCTCTGAAGAATCAGGCAGGGCGTTTGGATTGTCTATCTCAAGAAGCTGGCCATCGCTCTTCCTGATTCTATAAACAACATTAGGAACGGTGATCATAAGATTCAGGTCATATTCCCTCTCAAGGCGTTCCTGGACAATTTCCATATGCAAGAGCCCTAAAAATCCGCAGCGAAAACCGTGACCAAAAGACTGCGAACTCTCCGGCTCATATACAAACGAAGCATCGGAAAGCCGTAATTTTTCCATTGCCTCTCGCAGGTGCTGAAAATCCCCCGAGTTAACAGGATATATGCCGCAAAAAACCAGTGGCTTTACCTGCCGGTATCCGGCGAGCGGTTGTTCCAGCGGATTATTAAAATCGGTAATCGTATCTCCGATAATAATTTCTCGGGGGTCGCGAATATTCGCAATAATATATCCGACCTCCCCGCAGGAAAGTGAATCCACGCGAATAGGTTTTAAATTTTTAATTATGCCTAACTCTTCTATTTTATGCGTGGACTGTTTCTGCAGAAATTTTAGCTTGGTAGCGCTGGTAATTTTACCCTGCATTACGCGGACAAAGATTACTACTCCCTTATAGATGTCAAAGCGGGAATCAAAAACAAGACATGCCAGAAGGCCATCTTCTTCCCCCTCTGGAACGGGAGTATCGGAAACTACTCTTTCAAGAATTTCACTGACTCCGCTGCCTAATTTGGCAGAACAGGTAAGAATCTCCTCCTGCTTAAAACCGAATATGCTTACCAGTTGCTCTTTAACCTTTTCTATATCGGTATTCGGTAAATCGATCTTATTAATCACCGGGATTATCTTCAGGTTATTCCCCTTGGCCAAATAATAATTTGCCACAGTCTGAGCCTCAACACCCTGAGATACGTCTGTAAGCAGGATAGCTGCTTCGCAGGCAGCAAGAGACTTGGAAACCTCATAGGTAAAATCCACATGCCCCGGAGTATCTATCAGATTTATTATATAAGTTTTATTGTCAGCAGCTTTGTAATCGAGGGTAACTACTGAAGCCTTAATCGTTATGCCTCTTTCCCGTTCTAATTCCATATCATCGAGAAGCTGCTCCTGGGCCTGCCTGCTGGTAATCGCACCGGTGATTTCTAAAATACGGTCGGCAAGCGTAGATTTCCCGTGGTCAATATGTGCGATTATGCAAAAATTGCGTATTAAAGATTTATCCATATTAGAAAATCAAAAAATAAAAGCCGAATATCAAATATAAATATAAAAAATCAAATTTATGGGTCAAATATCAAATATGTTTTAAAATCTTTAATTTTTTATTTTTGATTTTTGATATTTGGTTTTTGATTTCTTATATCCGGTACCTTCTTTACTTCTGCCATAAGGAATGCGACGACTTCATCAATGGTCATATTTGTCGTATCAACGTAAATAGCATCATCGGCCTTTTTCAAAGGAGCGCAGCTGCGCGTGGAATCTATGTTGTCGCGG
The DNA here is from genome assembly GCA_018813085.1 of Candidatus Omnitrophota bacterium. Lineage (GTDB taxonomy): Bacteria > Omnitrophota > Gorgyraeia > Gygaellales > JAHJCI01 > JAHJCI01. The sequence continues at coordinate 2,959 of JAHJCI010000069.1, forward strand.
TTTTCAAGGTCTATCTCCACGTCTTTACGGGTTAATTTATTCCCCAAATCTTTAAATTCCTCATGCCTCCTCCTGGCCCGTTCCTGAAAGTCTGCGTCAAGGTAGAATTTTTTATCTGCCTCGGGAAAAACAACCGTACCAATATCCCTGCCGTCTAAAACCGAATCGGCAGACTCCCCGAGTATCCGCTGTAATTTTAGCATCTCCTGCCTGACTCCCTTTATCTTGGCAATATCGGAAACATACTGTGTTATCCTGGGAGAACGAATTTCGCTCGAAACATCTGCCCCGTCAAGAAGAATCCTGATAGAGCCGTCTTGATTATTGGTAATCTCAAGCTGACTATCCCTGCTCATGTTTGTTAAAGCCTGCTGGTCATGAAAGTTTATACCCTCTTCTATTGCTTTCAAAGTAAGGGCCCGGTACATTGCTCCGGTATCGATATAAATAAACCCTAATGCTTTTGCCAAAAGGCGGGCAACCGTACTTTTACCTGCACCTGCTGGTCCGTCTATTGTAATAATCATTTTTTATTCAGACTCGCGCGCTTTAATCTCGCCTGATTCAGTATCTTCTCTAAAGCCTTCGGGTCATTCTTTGCAATCGCTGACTGGATTCTGGAGAGGGAAGCCTTGAATTTTTTTAAGGCATCCAGGAGATTATGGGAATTGGTAAGAAAAATATCTTTCCAGAGCCCTGCGTCAGATAAAGCAATGCGCGTGGTGTCTCTAAATCCGCTTGCGGCGAGAAAAAGATTACGACGGGGAATTGAATGAATAAGCGAAAAAGCAACAAGATGAGGAAGATGGCTGATACAAGATACAAGCTTATCGTGCCTGGAAGGGCTTAAGCATATGACACTGGCTCCTAATTGAACCCAGAATCTTCTGATTTTAGTTAAAGCATGTTTTCGGGTTTTATCCGTAGGAGTCAATATACATAAAGAACCTTTGAACAAATCCGCGTGGGCATTTATTACGCCCTGTTTTTCCGAACCGGCTAAAGGGTGAGCTCCGACAAAGCCAGGCAAAATCTTCGCAAGGGCTGCCACTATTTCCTTTTTACTGCTGCCGGTATCAACAACCAGTGCCCCGGGTTTAATAACAGCGGAAAGTTTTCTTCCCGTATTGATTATTGAATTAACCGGTGCAGCTAAAACCACTAAGTCTGCTTCACTGGCAATAGAAAGGTCAAAAAAACCGCGGTCTATGGCGCCCCTCTTCAGGCCGGCCTTTATTGTTTTACTGCGCCGGCTTATACCTAGAACCTCTCCTGCCAGCTTTCTTTTTTTAATCGCCAGGCCTATGGAGCCACCGATTAATCCTACGCCTACTATTGCTACTTTATTAAATAGCCTCATTTTAAATGGCTCCTCCCTTGACAAGCTTGTCAAGGGTTTGGGCGAATTTAACACCGATAGTTCGGATAAATAACTTATAGCTCTCTTCCTACGGCTTTTGCCAAGAGCTTTAATTCCTGCATCATAAGCAGGAATTTTTCAGGCAGTAATGACTGATTCCCGTCAGACATGGCATCTTCCGGATGCGTATGCACTTCGACTATCAAGCCGTCGCTTCCGGCAGCAAGCGCTGCCTTGGATAAGGCAGCAACCAGGTTCCACCTTCCTGCAGCGTGGCTGGGGTCTACGATCACCGGTAAATGCGATAATTGTTTTACAGACGGCACAGCACTTACGTCCAGGGTATTGCGCGTGTAATCCTCAAAAGTACGTATACCGCGTTCGCATAAAATAACATTGAAGTTGCCTTCGGATAATATATATTCCGCGGACATTAGCCATTCCTTTATCGTAGAAGACATGCCCCTTTTAAGCAGGATCGGTTTTTGCGTTGCCCCTACTTCGCGCAAAAGGTTAAAATTCTGCATATTGCGCGCTCCGATCTGCAGGACATCGGCATAACGGGCTACCAGTTCTACGTGACGCGGGTCCATAACTTCGGTAACGGTAACTAAACCAAATTCCTGCCCTGTTTCTTTTAAATATTTTAATCCCTCTTCTCCTAATCCTTGAAAACTATAGGGCGAGGTTCTCGGCTTAAACGCTCCTGCGCGTAATACCAGAGCGCCCTGTTTTTTTATACAGAGAGCAATCTCCTTAAGTATCTTTTCGCCCTCTACCGCACAGGGGCCTGCCATAATTATAACTTTTTTTCCCCCAATCTTAACATTCTTGCCTAAATCAATGACTGAATTTTCTGGTTTAAACTCCCTTGAAACCAGGCGGTAAGGGGCTAAAACAGGCAATACCTTCTCAACGCCCGGAAATGCCTCCAACGGTGTTACCCGTAAAACATCTTCCGGGCCGATTACTCCAATAATCGTTCTCTCAACCCCGCTTGAGAGATGAGGAGTCAAGCCTAATTTCTTAACTCTCTCGATAATATAATCCATCTGCTCTTTAGTAGCAGACTTCTCTAATACTATAATCATAGCTTCCTCACTTTATTAGTATCTGACTTAAAACCCGGATGAATTTCCGATTTTCTGTCCGGCTGCCTACTGTAACCCTTATAAAATTACTCAAACCATATTGCTGCATATCGCGTACTATCAATCCGTATTTAAGCATCTCTTTATATAGCTCTTTACCATCCCTGGCAACATCAATGAGAATAAAATTTGCAACCGAAGGCAAAAAAGCAAGGCCCAATTTTACTAATTGGCTGCATATATATTTCCTGCCCTCTATAATAGACTGCCTGGTTTTTTTAATGTAGTCCTTATCTTCAAGTGCAGCGGCTGAGGCCACCTGAGCAAGAAGATTTACATTAAACGGAGGCCTGACCCTCTCCATGTAGGATATTAAACGCTCAGGGCCTATTGCATAGCCGATTCTTAATCCTGCCAGGCCAAAGGCCTTGGAAAACGTCTTTAGTATAATAACATTGCCCCTTGCCTTTAAATAATTCATGCTGCGGGGAAAATCCGCGGCATCCACAAAAATGTCATATGCCTCATCCAGGACAACGAGCACCCTTCTGGGAACTTTTTTTATAAACTCATTCAATTCTCTTGCCGTCACATAGGTGCCGGTTGGATTATTGGGGTTAGCGATAAATATCACTTTTGTCTTCCTGTTGATTACACGAAGCATTGATTTTAAATCGTAACGAAAATTACGCAGGCCAACCTCGATTACCTCTCTGCCGAGAGTCCTGGCAATAATTTGATATTCCAGGAAAGTTATATCCGCAGTAACGATATTCTCACCTTCTTCGACAAAGGTCTTGATAATTATATCTATCAGCTCATCGGAGCCATTGCCGAAGACAAGCATATCGGGCTTGAGCTTAAGTTTACGCGAGAGACCCCGGCGCAGATAAAAACAGCTGCCTTCGGGATAACGGTTAATCTCACTCAAGGCCTTTTTTATCGCCTGCTTGGACTTTGGGCTTGGGCCTAAGGGATTCTCGTTCGAGGCAAGCTTTATTATCTTTCTAATCTTAAGCTGCCTCCTTAGTTCCCCTATCGGCTTGCCCGGCTGATAAGGAATAAGTTTTTCTATGTTTTTTCTTGGTAGCGGCATAATCTAAACAGGATAAGAACCTAACACCTTTAAAAATTTGCACTTACTCTCTAATTCCTTTAATGCTTTTTGAACCTTAAGATCCTTGTAATGCCCGATCAGGTCAATAAAAAAGTAATAATCCCAAACCTTCTTTTTCGAAGGCCTGGATTCTATCTTTGTAAGATTGATGCGGTATTTCTTGAAAGACATAAGCATATCATGCAGCGCCCCGACACGGTCTTTAATCGAGAAGAGTATAGAGGTACGGTCTGAACCGCTGGGCTTAATTTCGTTTTTACTAATCACCAAGAACCTCGTAATATTATGCGGGCTGTCCTCTATATCGGGGGTGATAATATTTAACTTATAAATCTTAGCGGCTAATAAAGAAGCGATGCAGGCGCTGTTTTTCTCCTTGCCTACTAACTGTGCTGCGCGCGCCGTAGAAGAAACTTCGATCTTCTCGGCTCTAACCAGGTTCCTCTCCAGCCAATTGCGGCACTGGGCAAATACCTGCGGGTTGGAATATATGCGCTTTATTTTTGACTTCTGGCATTTAGCAAGAAGATTATGAGAAACCTCCAATATAATCTGGGCGCAAATTTTTAAATCGGAATCTACAAACATGTCTAAGGTATGTGTGATTGCTCCTTCAATAGAATTCTCAATCGGCACTACCCCGTATTCGGCATCGCCCTTTTGGACTCCGTTAAAAACCTCGGTGATCGAATTGAAAGAAACATAAGTTACCTGTGAGCCAAACCTTTTTAAGGCCGCCTGATGAGTAAAACTTGCCTGCGGTCCCAAGTAAGCAATCACCAAAGGCTTGTATTGTGCAAGGCTGCTGGACATAATCTCCCGGTATATGGCTTCCAGCGCCTGCGCCTGGAGCGGGCCGCGGCTTATATGCTTGAGGCGGTTTAAGATTTGTTTTTCCCGGTCCGGGCTGTAACGGGACTCTCCCTGCTTTTTCTTGGCCTTACTGATCTCTGAAGTAATGCGGGTACGCCTGTTCAGCAGGTTAACTAACCGGGCATCAACCTTGTCGATTTGTTGGCGCAGTTTGTTGAGCTTCATTTTGTCCTACCTCCGTTTTAGCGAATTCTTCAAACTTAGGTAATTCTTCAAGCGACTTCAAGCCAAAATACTCCAGGAATTGCCGGGTAGTCGCATAAACAAAAGGCCTGCCAGGAGCTTTCTTTCTGCCTGCGATGCGCACTAGGCCTTTATTAATTAAATTTCTTACTATATTACTTATATCTACCCCCCTTATACCCTCTATCTCCATACGGGTTACGGGCTGTTTATAAGCGATGATCGATAATGTCTCCAGCGTAGCTCCCCTGAGCCTTTCTGCCGGCTTTTGATAAAACTTCTTTAAAGAAGCGCTGAGTTCCGGGGCCGTAACCATTTGAAATCCTCCGGCTACCTCGATAATACGCATTCCCCGGCAGGAATTATAATACTCCTCTTTAAGTTCCTCCAGGATACTGCGGATCAGAGAAGATTCAATTTCTTTAAAAACATTGCGCATCTGCTCTATTAAAACAGGCTTATCACTGACAAATAATAATGCTTCTATAACCGGCTTTACGTTATTATCGTTCATTCTATCTTTCGATTGGCCTAAGCATCCAGGTCAATTATTCCTTCTGCTTCTGTTTATAAATCTCGTTAAGCAGTTCTTCGCTGGTTTTAATTTGCGGTGAGTTCTCCAGTGCTTTATTTATCATCATTCTGGCTTCGGATTTTTTATACTGCAGCTGCAAGAGGACTGCCAGGGCGTCCTCTGCTATATCTTTCTTTTCTTCTTGGTAAATGATCCCGGAATCACGGATTAAGCCGAATTTTCCTACTTTATTCTGCAGCTTGGCAACAATTTCTTTTGCGCGCTGTTTTCCTATGCCGGGTAAAGAACTCAGGAAATTAACATTTCCTTCGTAGATCGACTGAGCTATCATTGATATAGGTTTATTTAATGCCCGCATGGCTGCACGAGGCCCTATCCCAGAAACCGTAATGAACTGCTCGAAGAAATCTTTTTCTATCTCATTAATAAAACCGATAAGTATTGGTTTCGCCCTGGAAGATTCTACCTGGTGGTAATGATAAGTTATTAAATCTATGCCTGCGTCTTGGCCTTGCTTTTCTTCTACGCCCTGCATTACTGCCTGCGGCAGAAATACCTGATAAGATATCCCGCCAACCTCAACCAAGATATTATCGCTATTCTTCTGAACTACCCTGCCTGATATCCTGGCAATCATTACTTTATTCCTTTTAAGCTCGCCGCTATTTCTTAGCCATAACTTCTTGAGCGGTCCTCGAGATATAACTATGCGCAATCGCCAATGCCAGTGCGTCAGTTATATCTTTATATTTCGGTAATTGAGCTAGCCCCAGGCTGCCGGAAACCATACGTTGAACTTGGGCCTTGGATGCCAGCCCCGCACCGACTATTGCCTTCTTTACCCTGGTTGCCGCATATTCAAAAAAAGACAGTTCCTTTTGAGCGCAAACTAAACATATTATTCCGCGCGCCTGGCCTAAAATATAAGACGTAGTCGGATGGCGATAATGAACATATAATTTTTCTAAAACCATGCAGTCAGGATTGAAATCCTGGACTATCCGGGTAATCTCTCTATAGATTACCGCTAATCTTTCAGGTAGAGCATGCGCAGCCCGGGTTTGTACTACCCCTGCACCTACCAAAGACAGCCCTCTTGCTTTTTCGTCTATTATTCCGTAGCCGGTAATACTTAACGCAGGATCAATTCCTAAAATTCTCATCCTTTTCCTAAGGCTGGGATTGAACTGACTCTAAAATCTCATCAGGGATATCAAAGTTAGAATAAACATGCTGAACATCATCCTGCTCTTCCAGTGTTTCCACCAGAGATAAAATTTGCCTAGCATCGGCAACCGCAACAACCTTAATCGAGGAAGATGGCAGCATGGTCATTTCTGCCATTTGCAAAGTGATTCCCTTATCCTGAAGCGCCTTCTTCACGGCTTCAAAGTCGCTTACGGCAGTTATAATCTCATAGTTGCCGTTTGCCGCTTTCATATCTTCCGCGCCTGCCTCCAAAACCAGGTTCATCAAATCGTCTTCGGCAGCTGCACTTTTATCTACCAGGATATACCCCTTCTTTGAAAACATCCAGCTTACCGAACCCGAACCGGCAAGATTGCCGCTTTTTTTAGAGAAGATATTACGAAGCTCTGCTGTTGTGCGGTTCTTGTTATCCGTAAGGGCTTCGGCTATGATTGCCACGCCTGCGGGGCCGTACCCTTCGTATTCTACCGTCTCATATACAACTCCGGGCAGTTCTCCTGTACCTCTCATGATCGCGTTCTTGACATTATCGGAAGGCATATTAGCCTCTTTTGCTTTAGACATAGCCATCCTTAATGCCGGATTTTTATCCGGGTTCCCGCCGCCGTTCCTGGCTGCCATGGTAATTTCCCTGATAACCTTGGTATAAAGTTTTCCTTTCTTGGCATCAGTAGCTGCTTTTTTATGTTTTATACTTGCCCATTTTGAATGACCCGACATCTTCCCCCTCCTGTTCTGAACATAATTTTAGTGATCAATGAGTAATATAGAATGCTTTCTGCCTAACTCACTACTCGTCCCTCGATTTCACTCGTGATCCTTCGACTGATCCTGAATTAGTCCAAGAACTACTCTCTACTGTTTAAAATGACGCAGGCCAATAAGCCGAATTCTGTACTTCGGTGGCAATTCCTCTTATCCCGATGTTGCCATCGGAATTTAGCGATCTACCCGAGACTGATAACGAACCGGGCAGGTTCCTGCCTCGTTAGAAACAAAGTTTTTAACGGGCTTGTCTCTATGCGATCTTGCTCCGCGTGGGGTTTGCCTGCGATTGTACTCACGTACAACCCGGTAGTCTCTTACACTGCCTTTTCACCCTTACCCTTAACATCTAAGATGCCAAAGGCGGTATATTTTCTGTGGCACTTTCCTGTTCGGAATCCCGAAAGTCGTCGTTAACGACCACGCTGCCCTTTGGAGTTCGGACTTTCCTCTCCCTAGATAAACTAAGGAGCAACCACCTCGACCTGCGTCAAATACTCTCTCCTTGCCTGTTTTACACCCAGGCAAGCCTTTTTTGCCAACTTGTCAGCTCCGCGATTCCTCTCGCGGGGAATATATTTAATCTGAAACTTATCAAAACTGCATAATAAATGCTGCGCCTGATTATATAGTCCTGTTAAATTAGCGCTCTTTATCTTGTATTCATTGTTTATCTGACGGCAAAGCAACTGGCTATCAGAATATATTGTTAAGGCTTTAGCCTTAAAGAGGAGTGCCTCTTGCAGGGCAAATATTAAAGCCATGTATTCGGCAAAATTATTAGTTTGAATCCCCAAATATGTTGAAATATTCTTTAATACCTCACCGTCCCGGAAGAAAATTACCCCTGCGCCTGCTGGCCCGGGGTTTCCCTTAGAAGCACCGTCAATGTAAATTTCTAATTCCTTCATCGCGCACCCATGTATTTATTGCATACTGCAGCCTTTATATTCTAAATATTTTATTATTTAGAATATTTAAAAAGCGCTGGATTCATCTTCTATATATAATATTCTCTGACAGGTCTCGCAAACAACTAAATTATCGTACATCCTGATCAAATTAATCACCTGAGGAGAAACCTGCATAAAACACCCCTGGCAGGCATTATCAGCCACCTTAACTATTGCCAGGTGGTCGCGGCTGTTAACTATCCTCTCGTATTTAGATAAAATCTCTTGGTCGATCTGCTCGGCGGATTGAGTCCTTTGCGAGCGAAACTGAGCGAGCCTATCCTCGATTTCTTTTTTGCGTAAATCTATTTTTGCTTTTTCCTCTTTATTCTTCTCCTCTTCTTGGACGAGAAACTGTTTTTCCTTCTCTTTTTCTTTTTTAAATTTGTCTATTTCGTCAAATAAAACAAGTATCTTATCCTCAAAAGAAGAAATATCTGCTTTTGCCGTTTCGATTTCCTTTAATTTAGCAGTGTACTCTTTATTTGTTTTAAGCTGGTAGAGCTGATTCTGCTTCTTGCAGGATTCTTCCTCTTTGGAAGCGATATCAAGTTCAATCTCTTTTTTCTTTTTCTGTAAATCCAGGCCTTTTTTCTCTAATTGAGCTAAATTATCTTTTTTTCTGGCAAATTCCTCATCCTGTTCTTTTAGATGTATCGGAATATTTTCTTTTTCTTTCTCAAGAGAATAAACCTGCGTATCGGCTGATTGCAGCCTTACAAGCAGACGAATCTGTTTTTTTAAATCGCTAGCGGACACTTTTATTATTACCCCTGTTTATACTCATAATTACTAGAGAAAGATTTCCCGTTAAAATCCTTGCCTACCAAGTCAGGTCGTTCAGAGAAATGGGCGTATCTGGATTCGAACCAGAGACCTCTGCGATGTGAACGCAGCGCTCTAACCAACTGAGCTATACGCCCGCATCTAGTGCGGGGCTAACCGGCTTCAGCTAATCGCCCTCGCTCACTGTCTACTCGTTTCTTTCTTTATGCTTAAACCAACTCCCTCGTTTCCAAAGACTAAACTAGAGAAACTCGGGACTTCGCTCTCGCTTCGCGAGAACTACGTGGGCCCAGGATGTAGAAATGCCGCATCAAAAAATACATTCCCCTGGACACCCTCGCCTTTATTAATTTATTCTTTGAGCTCGGGACTTCGTTCTCGCTTCGCGAGAACTACGTGGGCCCAGAAGGGTTCGAACCTCCGACCAAGTGATTATGAGTCACCTGCTCTGCCGCTGAGCTATGGGCCCTCAACATAATACTATATAATACTATTTAAAGGAGAATTTGGCAAGATAAAAATTAGGAAAATTCTCTAGTTAAGGCTTATTTTGACA
>JAHJCI010000070.1 GCA_018813085.1 Candidatus Omnitrophota bacterium
GACTTTACACTTCCTGAAAAAATCCATAGCCATTTTATCGGGATAGCCGGCAGTTATCACCACCTCTTTAATGCCGGCATTTATAATCATTTTAGCGCAGATGATACAGGGATGATTGGTAACGTAAAGGATGCTTGATTTAATACTCACCCCGTGCAGCGAAGCCTGAATAATGGCATTCTGCTCTGCATGTAATCCGCGGCAAAGCTCATGGCGATGGCCGGAGGGAATTTTTAAATCATCGCGCAGGCAGCCGATATCCAGGCAATGCTCCAGCCCCGAAGGCGCACCGTTATAGCCGGTAGCGAGTATTTTTTTATCCTTTACCAGAACCGCCCCTACCCTGCGCCGCAGGCAGGTAGCTCGCTGGGAAACAAGCTTGGCCATCTGCAGGAAATACTCATCCCAGCTAGGGCGTTTATGCTTTTTTATAGTTTTTTTCTTAACCATTATTTTTTAATTCCGGGTATAAAGGAAACTTGCCTGTTAAATCCAGGACTTCTTTCTTTATCTTCGCCAGCTCTTGCGGATTATCGCGATTCTTCACTGCCCGGTCAATAAAATCAGCTATCAGGGCAATCTCTTTTTCTTTCATTCCACGCGTGGTAACCGCGGCAGTTCCCAGGCGGATACCGCTGGTTATCGAAGCGCTTAATTTATCAAAAGGAATCAGGTTTTTATTCACGGTAATATTGGCTTTCTGCAGCAGTTCCTGCGCGAGCTTTCCGTTGATATTGCGAGAGCTTAAATCCACTAATAAAAGGTGCGTATCCGTGCCTCCGGAAATAATATCAAAACCTTTATTTTTCAGGCTCTCACAAAACTGGCGGGCATTTTTTACTACCTGCTCCTGATAGGCTTTAAATTCTTTTGTCTTGGCTTCGGCAAAAGCCACTGCCTTGGCGGCAATAACATGCATCAACGGCCCGCCCTGTATCCCGGGAAAAACCAGAGAATCCAGCTTGCGGGCAAATTTGTTTTTAGAAATAATAAAACCTCCCCGTGGGCCCCTAAGGGTTTTATGGGTTGTGGAACTGACAAAATCCGCAAATCCAACAGGCGAAGGATGAATGCCTGCGGCAACCAGCCCTGCAATATGCGCCATATCAACAAAAAGATAAGCACCCGCCTTATCAGAGATAGCGCGGAATCTTTTAAAATCAATTTCCCTGGAATAAGCCGAAGCGCCGGCAAGAATCAATTTAGGCTTAAATTTAAGCGCCAATTTCTCTATTTCATCGTAATCAAGCATCTGCGTTTTTTTATTCACGCCGTAGGCAACCACATTATAAAACATACCCGAGTAATTATGCGGGTGCCCATGCGTTAAGTGCCCTCCGCAGGATAAATCCATGGCTAAAATTGTCTCTTTGAATTTCAATGCACAAAAGAAGACGGCCATATTTGCCTGTGTTCCCGAGTGGGGCTGAACATTAACGTATTCAGCAGCAAAAAGATCCTTTGCCCGTTCTATCGCCAGTTGTTCTGCGTCGTCAACAAACTCGCAACCCCCGTACCAGCGCCTCCGGGGATAACCTTCAGCGTATTTATTGGTTAATACCGAACCCTGGGCTTCTAAAACAGCCAGTGAAGCAAAGTTCTCCGAAGCAATCAGCTCCAGATTATCCTCCTGCCTGCTGATTTCATTGCGGATTACTCTATAAATCTGCGGATCGATATTTTTTAGATAACTCAACTCTCTACCTCTTTCATTAGCGATTAGTGCCTAGCGTTAAGTATCTCTTATACGCTACACGCTCTGCGCTATATGCTTTTCTTGATATTTTTTTCTATAGACCTTATCTGATTAAGCCGACGCTTGTGCCGGCCGGCGCTGAATTTAGTCCTAAGCCAGGTTCCTGTTATGCGCTGAGCCAGGCTAGCATTAACAAAGGCCGCACCCAGAGCCAGTATGTTGCTGTCATTATGCTCGCGGGATAACCTCGCGGTTTTGATGTTGTAGCAAAGCGTAGCGCGGATACCCGGCACTCTATTTGCGACTATAGTATTACCTATGCCCGTATAACATATAAGTATTCCCCGCTTAAATCTGCCTGAAGATACCTGCTTAGCAAGTTTATAGGCAATTCCCGGATAATCACAGCGCAAGCAGGAATAAGCGCCAATATCCTTAACCTTGAATCCAGATTTCAGAAGGTATGCCTTTAGTTTTTCTTTAAGCTTAAACCCGGCATGGTCGCTGCCAATGATGATTTTCTGCATATTCTCTCCAATATTAATCAGAGTATTTTTATTATTTGGTCTATCGCCTGTTTAATTACTGAAAATGTTTGCTGGTGAAACTCCGAAGAACGCCCGATAGGGTCTTCTATCTCCAGGAAACCGTCTTCTATATTGGCAAACTCCTTTAATAAGTAAAGCCTTTTCCTTGCCTGCGGGACCATCTCTGCTATTCTTTGTTCATGTATTTTCTCCATCACCAGGATAATATCAGACTCTTTAATCGTCAAGCTATTTAGGCTAGAAGACCTGTGGTCCTGGGCATCAATGCCTTCTGCCTCTAAAACCTTTTTCGTCTCTGTGCTGGCTCCCAGCCCTGAAATGTTAATTGTCCCGGCAGATAAAACCTCAATATCCTCGCGGCCTTGATCAAGAAGCTTCTTCTTTAAATATGCCTGGGCCATTACCGAGCGGCAGGAGTTTCCGGTACAAACAAAGAATACGACTTTCCTGCCGGCAACCTTATCGATTTCTTCCGCTTTAATAGCGCCCTGGCGTTGTATTTTATAAGGCGATTTTGTTAAATCAACTACCGAAGACTCGATGCCCAGGCGCGCTTTTCCGCCGTCTATGGCCAGGTCTACCTTATCGCCCAGGCCTTTGATTGCATCCTGGAAATTTACAGGTGCCGGCTCGCCCGAAAGGTTTGCAGAAGGACAAAATACGGGCGCTCCCAGGGCAGTAATTAATTTTAAGGCAATATTATTATCCGGCATGCGCAGCCCCACTGTTTCACCCTGCGGGGAAGATAAAACCAGGGTCAAGGGGCCGGGCCAGAACTTATCGATTAACTTAAAAGCAATCAAAGAAGGTTCCTGGGCAAAAATTTCCAGAGCATCTTTATCGTTTATAAGCAGAGAAAACGGCTTATCCTGGGGCCTTTTTTTTATTTTATAGAGCCGCTTAAGCGCATCCTTATTTCTCATATCAGCGGCAATGCCGTAAACGGTTTCAGTAGGTATAATCACAAGCCCGCCCCGGAGTAAAACATCGGCGGCTATCTTTATTTTATCTTCTTCCGGATACTGGGGATTAATCTCTAACGTTTTGGGCATCACAGCTTCTATCATCCTCTGGCTGGAAACTATAGGCGGCTTATACTATTTTCTTTTTGCCGAGCCTGCTAATTTTCTTTTATAAACAAGCAATGTTTTTGCTATTTTTTTATCGCTAAGCGCAAGTATCTCAAGGGCGAGTATTGCGGCATTCTTGGCTCCGCCTTTACCGATTGCCATGCAGGCCACGGGAACACCCCCGGGCATCTGCACAATGGAAAGCAGCGAGTCAAGGCCTTTCAGGCTCCTGGTTTCTACAGGTATTCCGATTACCGGTAAAGTGCTCTGTGCGGCAATCACGCCGGGAAGAGCCGCTGCTTGCCCGGCAGCAGCAATAAATACCTTTACCCCTCCTGCTTGAGCCTTATCTACATAAGCAGCCAGTGCTTTGGGCTGCCGGTGCGCGGATAAAACATTCAATTCATAACGAACGCCGAACTCAGCAAGTATATCCAGGCAGGGCTTTACTGTTTCAGCATCTGATTTACTGCCCATGACTACGGCAACTACTGCTTTTTTTCTTTCTTTTTTATTTTTCATGATAATGCCTTTCTTGCGATATCCTTTCGATAATGCATTCCCTGGAATTTAATTTTACCTACTGCCTGATACGTTTTTTCTATCGCTTCTTTAATATCCCTGCCTAAGCCGGTAACAGCCAAGACCCTGCCTGCGCTTGTTATATATTTTGAATCCTGATTTCCTGATTTTGTTCCGGAGTGAAAAACAACTACATCGGCCATCTTGCCTGCCTGCTCTAACCCCGATATTTCTTTGCCCTTTTCATAAGCGCCCGGGTAACCTCCTGAAGCGCAAACCACACAAACGCATGAGCGCTTATCCCAGTCTAATCCGCCGCGCTTTTTATAATCACTCAAGTTGCCGTTAATTACCGCTAACATGGTTTCCGCTAAGTCTGACTTAAGGCGCGGCAATATTGCCTGGGTTTCCGGGTCTCCGAAACGGACATTAAACTCTAATACCTTCGGGCCCTGAGCAGTAACCATAATTCCCACATAGAGTATTCCTTTATATATAATTCCCTCGGCTGCCAGGCCTGTCAATGTGGGATAAATAATAGTTCTAAGAACCTGCTGGTTCAATTCTTCTGTTACAAGCGGCGCCGGAGAATAAGCGCCCATGCCTCCGGTATTTGCGCCCCGGTCAAAATCATCGATGCGCTTATGGTCCTGGCTGGAGGCAAGCAGCAGTGCCTCTTGTGAATCAGCAAAGAGGATTATCGATGCCTCCTCTCCTACTAGGCAGTCTTCAATAATAACGTTCTTGCCCGCATCTGCGAACACCTTTTGCTTCATTATAGAATCTATTGCCTGCTCTGCTTCTTGGACTGCTTGACATACAAATACCCCTTTACCAGCGGCAAGGCCGTCTGCCTTTACCACGCAAGGCATCTTTCTTTCTTTGAGGTGCTTCTTTGCTTTATCAAGGTTATCAAATACCAGGAATGCGGCAGTAGGTATGCCGTATTTCTTCATTAAATTCTTGGAGAAAACCTTGCTTGCCTCAAGCTCTGCTCCCTTTTTAACCGGGCCGAAGATAGGCAGGTTGTGTTTTTGGAATTCATCCACAATGCCCGAAGCAAGGCTCGATTCCGGCCCGACAACGGTTAAGCCAATCTTCTGCCTACGGGCAAAATCAAGCAGAGCGGGAATATCGTCGGATTTTATATCAACGCATTCGGCCTGCTGGGATATGCCTGCGTTACCCGGAGCGGCAAAAATCTTATCGGCAAGCTTAGACTGCGCTAACTTCCATACCAGTGCGTGCTCCCTGCCGCCTGAACCGATAACTAGAACCTTCATTACTTCTATTTACCTACTCTCTCTTTAAAGGTACTATACCTGCCATTTCCCCAACCACATTGATTAATTCTGTATTCGCGGGAATAACGACCTTAGCATTATCCTTAAGCGCGTTCTCTACTGTTTGAAGTTTTCTTAAAATCTGTGCATTGCCTATAAAATATTTCTCTGCTGCTTCATTTACCAGCCTAATTGCCTCAGCCTCACCCTCTGCCTCCAGAATCTTGGCTTGCTTTATGCCTTCTGCCTTCTTAATCTCTGCTCTCCTTGCTCCATCTGCAGTTGTCTCAGTAGCAGTAGCAAAATCAACAGCAGCAACCTTTTCATTTTCTGCCTTTACAACTTTATTCATAGTATCCTGGACATCCTTTGGCGGTTCAATCTCCTTTAGCTCTGTTCTGACTATGTCTATACCCCAGCTTGCAGTTTCTGACCTAAGCGTCTTGTGTAATTCCTCGTTAATCTTGCCGCGTTCACTGTTAGCGGATTTCAAAGTTAGAGTACCGATAATATTCCTTAGAGTCGTCCTGGCCAAATTCACTATCTGCC
>JAHJCI010000071.1 GCA_018813085.1 Candidatus Omnitrophota bacterium
CTATCCCATCATGAACAAACTCAAAGACTTCCTGCGCTGTTTCGCATTTTGGCCCGCCGGCAATAACAACTGGAACCGGGCAGCCGTTTATAACCTTATCAAAATCATTCTTACACCAGTAGGTCTTTACAACCCGTGCACCTAATTCGGCAGCTATACGACAACTCAAGGCTAGGTATCGGGCTTCCCGCTTCTCCATTTCCTTGCCCACGGCCGTAACAGCCATGACCGGAATACCGTAATTTTCGCATTCATTAACCAGACTGGCAAGATTCGATAATGTCTGGTGTTCATAATCACTGCCTACGAAGATAGAAACACCGACTGCAGTCGCATTAAGGCGGATAATCTCTTCGATAGAAGTAGTTATGCTCTCGTTTGCAAGGTCCCCACCTGCCATGCTGGTTGCCCCGGATACCCTTAATATTACGGGTTTACTGCCCACGGCCTCAACAGATGAACGCAATACTCCCCGCGTAACAAAAAGGGCATCGCAAAAAGGAAGAAGCGGCTTAATTGTTTCGCCGGGTTTTTCCAAACACCTCGTAGGCCCCTGAAAATATCCGTGATCTACAGGTAAGAAAAAACAGCGACCGTCAGACTGAATAAGCCGGCTTAGCCGGTTTTTAATCCCCCAATCCATTTTAGTTACCTCCATTTCTCAGCTATAAATTTTAAACTGTTTGCCTGGTTGGCTATGAGATATAAATTTTTCAAATTTTCTCTTAATCCTTACCGCTTAACCCTGATTTTCTGACTCGGGCTTGACGATTAAGTATCCCTTATCTATCAGCCAATGATGAAATTGGTAGGTTGTATATCTGCAAGCGGTTTTACAGGCCTGCCTTATCTTTTCGTACTGCGCTGAACCCTCTCTCTGAATATTTAACCCCATTTGAACGGGACAGTTTAGATCATTACAAAATTCCCTGCGTTTATAGTCTGAATATCCCTTGATTGGCATAATGCCGAATTATTTTTAGTTTTTCTTTTATTATTTTCTCAACTGATATACGCTTCTTTTATCAGTCTCCTTGGGACGGAATAATACTTTACAGAAAAGTGAGGCCACTTTAGAGTCCTTTTTATAGAAAGAAAATTCGTTTATGCTGGCGGGAAAATACAATTCTACGATTGCCTGCTTATTCGCTATATATTATTCTACCTTAATTGCGTCAACAGGACATTGCCCGGCAATATCGGCAAGGTCGTGCTGGCTGCACTCAGAAGCCTTAACTTCTGCGACACCCTCAGAATTTACCTTGAATACCTCTGGGCAAAGCTCTTCACACAAACCACAGCCCACACAGGTAGAACCATCTACCGTTACTTTAGACATCCTTTATCACCCTTTCTTCAATGACGACACAACTTATGGAGTCCGAAGAACGACATAAGTTGTTTGTCGGAATTGAACCCTTGACATCGAAGATGTCAAGGGTTAAATTCAGCCAGAAACTTACGTTCGTTTACCTGCCTGACGGCAGTCAGGCGCTCCGTAAGTCTCGACTTCATTTATTTAACGCTCCAGTAAATTCTCAAAACGCTCTTCGTGGTCTATCTCTTCGGAAAGAATATGCAGAATCAGGCGGTGAGTATTATAATCTTTCCCTTGCGTTTTTTTTGCGAGTTTCTGGTATGTCTCAATCGCATCGCCTTCTGCCTCGGTTACAACGCGGATAATACGGTTGATGTCTGCGCTGTTCTTGGGCGGAAGCGTATAAGAGTTATTTGCGTTCTTTTCCAGATCCATTGGATTAGCCGTAGGTACATCTCCCATCTTGGTAATCATATCCGCCAGTTCAGCGGCGTGTTCCAATTCATCCTTGGCAATACTCTCTAAAGCTTCCTTCATCCCGTTATAAAACTTTCCCGAAACTGTCTGTGCCATATACCAGTAAAGATAGAAAGCTAACCATTCATCGCAATATGCCTTGTTCAGATCCCTTACTAATTCCTTAAGACTTAAATCAACGATTGCTCTGGCTTTTTTGCCCATCCTTATTCACCCCCTCACAGAATTCAGTTATTTTTTACTACCAGGTTATATTTCTTAATATTTTTATTTGCGGTCTCCTGAATACGCGCTATCTCTTCGGAATTATTGAGGACATGCCTGAAGCGACGCTGCAGCTTCAGGTATTCTTCTACCGGTTTTGGCGTAATTTTGAAAGAACTGACCAGCTCTCCGTTTTCGTACTCAATCAACGGATAAAGCCCTGCTTGAACCGCAAGCCTGGCTATTTGATATGTTAATTCTGTTGCATGCCCCCAGCCCAAAGGACAGGGAACATGAATCTGTAAATATTTAGGCCCTTTCAGGCTCAATGCCTTTTTTACTTTTTTCTGTAAATCCTGAGGGTAACCCACCGAAGCAATAGCTACATAAACAATGCCATGAGCATTGGCTATCTCCGGAACCGGTTTTTTGGGCCTGGGGTTGCCAAAAGACTGTGCGCCTGCAGGTGAAGTAGTAGTGCTGGCATCATAAGGGGTTAAACCGCTTCTTTGAATACCGGTATTTTCGTAAGCTTCATTATCATAGCAAATTGATAATATATCATGCCCTCTCTCCCACATGCCGGATAATGCCTGCATTCCGATATCTCCGGTTCCTCCGTCCCCTGCCTGGCAGATAACATTAATGTTTTGCTTTTTGCCTAAAAATTTTAATGCTGCTTCGATCCCGGAAGCAACGGCTGCGGAATTCTCAAACAACGAGTGAATCCAGGGAACGCACCAGGCCGACTCAGGATATTTTGTTGAGAAAACCTCAAGACAGCCTGTATTATTGGCTATAATTGTGTTTGGCCCGCAAACCTCAAGTACCAGGCGCGCAGCCAATGACTGGCCGCAACCGGCACAGGCAGTATGCCCGGAAGCAAAGAGTGTCTTTTTTATTGAGTCGCTCATAATTTATCTTGTAATAATTCCGCTTTTAAATCAATAAATTTGCCTACAACTTCTCTCTGGTTTAGCTGACGGAATATTTCTTTTATGCTTTCTGCGGTGATATCGCGGCCTCCCAATCCGGCAATAAAACTGCTGATTATCTTAGGAGCCTTTTTCTTAGCGAAAAATATGGACTTAATCTCGCTGTATAAAGGAGCAAGCGAACCCAAGGATAAAGCGCGGTCCATTACCGCTACCCTGGGAATGCCTTTTAAGGCATTATATATGTCCTGCATCGGGAAAGGACGCAATGCAGAAATCTTCAATAGTCCTACTTTCTTGCCTTTCTTTCTTAATTCATCTACTACGTCCTTGATAGTGCCGCAAACCGAACCCATCGCAACAATCGCCTTTTGGGCATCTTCAAGGCGGTACTTTTCTACGCATTGATAATTACGTCCGAAAACGGAAGAAAAATCAGCGAATAACTCAGGGAGCATTTTTAATGCTTCGTTATGAGTTTCCTGCATGGCAAAGCGGGTTTCCGTATAATAGTCAGGGTCGGCAAGGAACCCCAAAGTAAGGGGATTATCTACGTCAAGTTTATAAGGGGCCTGGTATGCTGGCAGGAACTTATCTATCTTTTCTTTCTCGGGCATATCTAATGTCTCTATCCCATGAGTAAGGATATAGCCGTCAATACAAACCATTACCGGAAGCATAATATCCTTATGCTCGGCTAGGCGGTATGCAAGAAGATGAAAGTCTACTGCTTCCTGGACATTCTCGGCATAAAGCTGGACGAAGCCGCAATCACGCAAAGAAACCGAATCCTGCTGGTCATTCCAGATGTTTATCGGAGCTGATATGGCGCGGTTAGCACAGGTAAGCACAATAGGCAGGCGCATTCCGGCAATATTAAAGAGTACCTCAGCCATGAGAAAGAGGCCTTGAGAGCTGGTTGCCGTAAAAACGCGTACCCCGCTTGCTGAAGCACCCAGCACAACCGAGGCTGCGGAATGCTCGCTCTCTACGTTCACAAACTGGGAATCAAGCTTCCCGTCAGCAACAAGCTGCGCCAACTCCTCAACTATATGGGTCTGGGGGGTTATCGGATAGGCAGAGATTACGCCCGGCCTGCATAAACTGACGGTATTAGCTATTGCTTTAGAACCCTCTAAAAAAGCTCTCATTTTTCCTCTGAAATCATTTCGATATCGCGCTTCGGACAAATAAGCGCACAAATCCCGCAACCCTTACAATAATCGTAATCGCAATGAAAGCTATTCTTCTGAGTACCCTCAATGCAGCCTTCGGGGCAAAGAATAAGGCACAAGCGACAGGCAATACAATCCTTTTGCAAAAATTTGGGTTTTGCGCCTGTACGCCAGGAACCGGTTTTATTCTTACGGCTTGTTCCGGGTTTGGCAATAATCGGTCCGAACATTCCCCTCGCTCCGCTCGGGAGATAACAGATTACAGAACACAGATTACAGAAAAAATTTTCTTTCTGTTCTCTATTCTCTCCCCTCTTTAGAAGATTTCTGGTTACTTATTATTAATGATAAACTCAAAGCCCTGCTTTACTGCTTCGAGGTTTCCTTCCTGTATTTTGCCTGTAAATCGCTCTCTTATCGCTTCCTGCATAGTATTTAAATCCAGTTCTCCGGTTGCTGCGGCATAAGCCCCAAGAAGCGCAGTATTGCCTAATGGGCGCCCGATAGTCTCTTGCGCGATCTTGTTTGCCGGCACCAGGTATATTTTCTGTTTTAATTTTGGCTTGGGGGCTTGTATTCCCTCTTTATGGTTGATTACGGCAATGCCTTTATCGCTAAGGCCCAATAAACAATTAGCTCCGCGCATAAGCGTTGCGTCTACGATAATCACAAAATCAGGTTCGTAAATTTGGCTTCTCATCCTGACCGGCTTATCATCCACCCTTACAAAGGCATTCATGGGAGCGCCCATGCGCGCTGCGCCGAAATAGGGGAAGGCATAAGCATACATACCTTTGATAAAGTATGCCGAACCTAAAATACCGGCTGTGGTTATTGCTCCCTGCCCGGCCCGGGCATGGATGCGTATCTCTTTCATTGGTTAATTCGCTTCGCTCATAGCACAGATAAAATCTGCGCCCATCTACGTAATATTGGTTTTTTCTTTTTGCAATTAAAAACGTTTAAGTATAATACAAAAATTAAGTGCTCTTGTCA
Source organism: Candidatus Omnitrophota bacterium (assembly GCA_018813085.1). Taxonomy (GTDB): domain Bacteria; phylum Omnitrophota; class Gorgyraeia; order Gygaellales; family JAHJCI01; genus JAHJCI01. Next base: position 5,106 of record JAHJCI010000071.1, read on the forward strand.
AATACTTTCTATACAAAAATAGAAAAAACTTTAGAAAGGCATTCAAATATAGATTTTGCCTTATCTGTATCTAATGTCCCTAAGCCGCAGGAAGGCGTCAAAATCAGCTGCCTCTTAATTAAATCCTGCCCTATCCCCTTATCTTCCAATATGTTAAACGCCTGCTTTAGCTTGTCAAAGAGAAATCTGGCATCTATCTGCGGGCCGAAGTCTTCAGTAGGTACAATACCCCAGGCAAGCATACCCCCTCTTTTTAAGAAACTGCCGATTTCCTTAGTGTAAAGCAAAAATTTATCCAGGAAATTAAAAGCATCAAAGCTGATTATGTCAATACCGGCTATTTCGCTAAACATTGACCAATCGGTATTCCCGCAGCAATGGACCCCAATTAATGCCCCAGAGGATTTTATTTTCTTACTGATTTCGCTAAGACGGCCAATAACCTCTTCCCTGTTTATAGCAGTAAAAGCCGAACCAAAGCAAGTCAGGTATGGCTCATCTAAAAAGATGATCACCTGCTTAGCGAATTTTTTAAAAAGATTTACCTGCCAGCGCGCCTTCATCGCCAGGCCTTCCTGCACTGCCTGCATAAGGACATCATCATAGAGGATTGCTTTTTGCTGCTCGTTATTAATGCTTGCGGCAAAGGTAAAGGGGCCGCAAATTTGCCCCTTGATAAACTCATACCTATCAAGGCTTTCTTTCCCCAGCCGATGGTATAACCCCCATAACCCTGCGGCAAAATCCTCGGATACCTTAAAATGCTCGACGTCGTCGGCAATAATGCGCTCATAGAATTCTGCCAATTCCTGCTCCTGACGGGAAGAGTCAAAAGACAAACCATCCCTGCCTAAGCGCAGACAGGGCAAATTTTGGCTGTATTGGATAACCATGCTCTCCTTCTTGTCTCTTTTGGGCAGTTGCGGCCAGAAGGGTATATACGGAGTATATTGAAAGATCAAATCTAAAGCCGTATCTACGTCTTTATGCGGGAGGCTGCCGATTCCGGTAGCTAATACCTTTGCGTTTTTCATATTATCCCTTTGCCTCTTCCCCTGAATACCCTGCAGGTTATAAGCAAGAAAACTCAGGAGGAAATCTTTGTTCTTGGTAATTGCCTAATTGCATTCTTCGAATCAATAAACAGGACGCCTTTATGTTTTAACAGCCTCAATGCTTCTTTTTTGCCTTTAGCTGAAACTGCTGCCGTAGCATCCGTTAATAAATATGTTTTTATCCCTGATTTTACCAGGCCCAGGCAGGCCGCTTTCACGCAATAATCCAAGGCCACGCCGAAAACAAAAGCCGCGCTGTAAGGCTTTAACAGTTTTTTAACCCTGGGGTTAGAGAAGATATCGAATGTATTTTTAATAACAAGCGTTTGTTTTATTTGTTTAGAAAAACCGATGTTGACCTTTCTATAGCCCTTAGTCCCCTTTACGCAGTGGGCAGGGAAAAGCCTGAATTCCGGGTCGTTCTTTTTATGGTTATCAAGAGAGGAAATAACCGGAATATTATTACTGCGGGCAAACTTAATAATACGCTTCAGCCTGGGGATTAATTTTTCTGCACCGTGAACGTAAAGCTTTCCCCTTGGATGCATAAAATCATATTGCGTATCGATATCCAGAAAAACCACCCTCCCTTGACAGGAACGTCCCTGCCTTGCCGGCAGGCAGGCTTTTAGCCTTCGCCGAAGGCGAATCCGCCTGCGGCGGAAATCGGGAGACACCCTTTCAGCTTCAGCCGAAGGCTCCAGCCGGAGGCTGGTCTGCCTACGGCTGAGATCCGCCTGCGGCGGAAATCGGGAGAGTGTCCCTGAATTCTGGCGTATTTTTATTTCAGAGGTTAAATCCCTGGTCAGCTTATTCAATTGCCTGCTGATAACCACCGGATAAACAGCAGGATTATTGATTTTTTTATATCTCTCATCCAGCGATAAAAGATTGCGCCTGGTGAAATCACGAATACGCCTCAAGGAGGGCCTTTTATAAGTTATTTTTCCTTTATAGATAACCCTTCTTAACAGGGGTGAGCCTTTTATTCCCTCTTTTTCTAATGCCAGGATATCCTTAAGGAACCTGCCCCCTGATGTATATAAGCGATAGACCTGCTTTCTGCCGGGAAAAGTAGTTTTTCCCTGGCTCAATTTCATCGTCGGAAGAAAATTACCCTGCCTGTCCGTTACTTCACTGATTTTATATATAACGTCTATGTATGGGGCATCCTGGCTTACGCCCATCTTAGTGCCAACTCCGAAATTATCAATTTTTGCCTTCTTCTTCAGTAATTCTCTGATTCTATATTCGTCAAGATTCCCGCTGGCAAAAATCTTAACCTTGCTTAATCCCGCAGCATCCAGCATCCTTCTTGCAATTTTGGATAAAGCTGCCAGGTCTCCGCTGTCCAATCTGATTGCCAGGAGCTGGTGGCCTCGCCTCTTTAATTCTTTTCCTGTCTGGATTGCCGCTTTTATCCCTGCTTTCGTATCGTAAGTATCCACCAGTAAAGTTGACTTATCGGGAAAGGACCGGGCGTAACTATCAAAGCTTTCGGATTCCTTCTTGAAACACATTACGAATGAATGTGCCATGGTGCCTACTACAGGAATTCCGTAACGCTTTCCGGCAAGCACATTAGAAGTGCCGGAAAATCCTGCTATATAGGAACTGCGCGCTACTTTCAGAGCAGCGTCCTGGCCGTGAGCCCGACGAAGGGAAAAATCAAACACCTTCCTCTGTTTAGCTTCTAATACTACGCGCGAGGCCTTGGTGGCAATCATCGTCTGCAAATTAATTGTATTAAGAAAGAACGATTCCAGAATTTGCGTTTCAATAATATTACCGCTTACGCGTATAACCGGTTCATTGGCGAAAAAAACCTGGCCTTCGGGCATTGCCCAGATATCGCCCCTGAACTTAAAACGTTTTAAATAATTCAGGAAACCATCGCTAAATAAATTTTGCTACCTGAGATATTTTATATCAGCTTCGCTAAATTTAAGCGTCTCGGCATAATCCAGGATATCGGCTAATCCTGCGTTAACAAGGTATCCGCGGCCTTTCGGGTGTTGGCGTACAAATAGGTCAAAAGTAGCCTGCTGGCTTTGCTTACCAGATTGCCAATAACCCTGCGCCATGGTCAATTCATATAAATCCAACAAGAGAGAAATACTATCATCTTTGAAAACTGTCTTCATTGATCGCTTAAAAGCCTCTGGTATGTCTCTATGGGGAAATAATGGTCCTTGAAGACTATCTCGCCTTTTTTATTAATCAAAATGAATGTCGGCACCCCTATTAACCTGTAGGAGTAACCCACAACCCCGTCGGAATCCAACAATACCTTAAGCAAGGTCGGATTTTTACTGATGAATTTTTTTACTTTGGCCTTGGACTCCTGTACGTTGATAGAAAGGACAACGATATCATCTGAAATGAAGTTCTGATAAATACTATTCAAATAGCGTAATTCCCTGAGGCAATACGGACACCAGGTTGTCCAGAAAAACAGAACTACCGGCTGCTTACCTTTGAATTCCGCAAGCCTGACCTCTTTGCCGTCCAAATCTTTGAGGGTAAAATCATATAGCGAAGCCTCAACCTGTGCCTCTTGCGCAAATACTGAGCCGGCCA
>JAHJCI010000072.1 GCA_018813085.1 Candidatus Omnitrophota bacterium
GCCTTGCCATTTGCCTTATCGTCAAAGCAAAGCTGGCAATCTCTTCTCCTGTTGCTCCCTTTTTTGCAAGCGCAGTCAAGAAAGCTGCCTTTTGCGATTGTTCAGCATCAGCTGACATGATAATCTTCATTGCGCAAGCAGCGTCTTCGCCGGACAAATCAACCCCGCGTTTCAGTTGTTCGATAAGAAAGAGTAGATTAGCTTCTTTTTCCATAATTTATAAAATTCCTTAAGAGGGCTTTACCTGCTTTTGTTAATATGGACTCCGGATGAAACTGAACACCCCAGGCCGCAAGGGACTTGTGCTTAAGCCCCATTATTTCCTTACTTTTAGTCCAGGCAATCACATCTAACGCTTCGGGTAGATTACGGCTGCTGACGATGAGAGAATGATAGCGGGTAGCCTCAAAAGGGTTACTGATATTTTTAAATATACTTTTACGGTTATGATAAATCCAGGATGTCTTACCGTGCATTAACCTGGGAGCCTGGATGATCCTTGCTCCGTAAACAAAACCTAAGCATTGGTGGCCCAGGCAAACACCTAAAATAGGGATTTTGCCGGCAAATGCCCTGATAACCTCACAGGATATTCCGGCATCTTCCGGACGGCCAGGCCCGGGCGATATAACTATACTGACGGGGTTCATTTTCCTTATCGCAGCAATAGTAATCTTGTCATTACGATAAACCTTAATCCTCTGCCCCAGCTCTCCTAAATATTGCACCAGGTTATAAGTAAAAGAGTCGTAGTTATCTATTACCAATATCATAATTAATCTCTCTACCTGTTAAGTGTTACACAAATTAATTAAATCAAATATTAAAATGCAAATATCAAAGATGAATATCAAATATTAAAAATTATTCCTTTTCCCTGTGGATATCCGCTCCCAGCATTATTAATTTTTCATCCAGCTTGTCGTAACCGCGTTCCAAATGGTAAATACGCGATACCGAAGTCCTGCCTTCTGCCGCAAGGCCGGCTAGAATCAGAGATGCCGATGCACGCAGGTCCGATGCCATCACATCCGCACCGGATAATTGCCTGACCCCGGAAATAATCGCATGCGGCCCTTGCCGCTGGATATGCGCTCCCATACGGTTAAGCTCTGCAATATGCATAAACCTGTCCGGATAGACCTTTTCGGTAATTATACTCACCCCTTGCGTAATACTCATTAACGACATCATCTGTGCCTGCATATCGGTAGGAAACCCCGGATAGGGTAAAGTTGTAATATTGCCGGACTTAAGGGGCCCATTGAATTTTATGGTGATTGCTTTATCTTTCTTATAGATGCCAGCGCCCATCTCCTTTAATTTATCTAAGACTGCGCCGAAATGCTGCCATGATACATTCTTAAGCTTAATTTCCCCCCGCGTAATCAAAGCAGCAATCATAAACGTCCCGGCCTCAATGCGGTCGGGGATAATACTGTGTTCTGCCCCATGCAAATGCTTCAGACCCTTGATCTGGATAAGGGGAGTGCCATAGCCCTTAATCTTTGCCCCCATCTTTATAAGAAAACGGGCCAGGTCAACAATCTCGGGTTCGCATGCCGCTGATTCGATTTCTGTCACGCCTTGAGCAAATGTAGCTGCCATCATTATATTGGCCGTTGCTAAAACAGAAGAACCGAATGAACCGCCTAAATAAATATGATTTCCCAAAAGCCGCGCGGCGCTCACTTTTACATAACCGCCCTCAATATCTATGCGCGCATTCAGGGCTTTTATTCCCTTAAGATGTAAATCCACCGGCCTTAGGCCTATGACACATCCTCCCGGAAGCGAAACTTTGCATTTTTTGTATTTAGCCAGAAGCGGGCCTAGCACGCAAAAAGAAGCCCTCATCGTAGATACGAGCTTATAATCAGCTACCGTAGAAACACGCTTTGTCGATTTTACAAGGATATCTGCGTCCCTGAATTCTACGGCCTTGCCTAAAGAGCGCAGTATTTTTATCATTGTCATGGTATCGCGCAGTTTAGGCACACCCTTGATACGGCAGGGTTCATCCGTCAATAAAGTTGCTGCCATTATCGGAAGAAGCGCATTTTTGGAACCCGAAACAGCAACCTCTCCCTTAAGCCTTTTTCCGCCTTTGATTACGAGCTTATCCATCCGTCCCTCGCTCCGCTCGGGAGTTACCAGAAAACAGAGTACAGATAACAGAAAATTATCGTCTGGTTTCTGAGCTCTGGTTTCAGGTTACTTTAATCGTGTTACAACCACCCTGTCTATATGATTATAATCCCTGACTACTTCTATTAACTCAAATTCCCCAGAAGAATTAAACAAATCTTTTATCGCCGAGCATTGATTATGCCCCATCTCCATAATTAAAAATCCGCCCTGCTTAATGTATGCCGGTGCCTCTTCAATAATACGGCGATAAAAATCCAGTCCGTCGCTGCCTCCGTCTAAAGCAACACGCGGTTCAAAACTTAATTCCTCTTGCAGGCTGGAAATTTCAGCAGTAGGGATATACGCAGGATTAGAGACTATCAAGTCATACTCAAGTGCCTCTAGTTCGGGTAAGGGAAATAAATCGGCGAGTAAAAAATTAATTTCGACGTTATTCAGCAGGGCGTTCTGTTTTGCGATTTGTAATGCTTTTTGAGAAATATCGACAGCACTTATCTGCGGCGCGGGTAAAAATTTTGCCAAAGATACGGCTATACATCCGGAGCCTGTGCCGATATCCAATATTTTTCTGACTTTCCGGCTTTCTGACTTTGCGGCTCTTATTGCTGCCTCGACTAAAATCTCCGTTTCCGGACGGGGAATAAACACATCAGGCGTTATCCGAAAGCTTAACCCCATAAATTCGGTTTTGCCTAAAATATACTGAAGCGGCTCGCCTTTAAAACGCCTGCTTAAAGCATCAGCCAAAGAAAAGCATTCCCTGCGGCTTAAACGGCGGTTTCTATTATTGTATAGTTCATCTCTGGAGTAATTAAATAATCCGCTAAATAATAATTCGCTCTCAGTCATAATATCAATTTACGGGTTTAGAAGAACCTTTATCCTGCTTAATCAGTGCTTCTGAAAATTCATCCAAGTCCCCTTCTAAAACCGACTCCAGCCTATGTAAAGTTAAATTAACACGGTGGTCGGTAACGCGGTGGGCGGGAAAATTATAGGTGCGGATCTTCTCGCTGCGCTCTCCCGTGCCGACCTGAGACCTCCTCTGGGAGCTTATCTTCTTGGACTCCTGCTGCGCTGCCTTATCCATAAGCCTTGCCCTTAAAACCCTTAAGGCCTTATTTTTATTTTTTAGTTGCGAACGTTCATCCTGACAGGTGACTACTATCCCCGTAGGCAGGTATGTAATCCTTACCGCAGAATCCGTAGTGTTGACGCTTTGCCCGCCGTGTCCGGATGAACGGTATACGTCAATCCTCAAGTCCTGCTGATTAATCTCTAATTCAGTGTTTTCCGGTTCAATCAGAACAACAACCGTAGCGGTTGAAGTATGAATCCTGCCTTGCGTTTCGGTTGCAGGAACCCGCTGCACCCGATGCACGCCGCTTTCCCATCTAAGGTGCTGATATGCCTGCTTTCCCCGTACGCTGAAAATCACTTCTTTAAAGCCGCCTAATTCCGTAGGATGAGAAGCCATCATTTCTATAGCCCATCCGTGTTTCTGCGCATACTTGGTATACATGCGGTATAAAACAGCGGCAAATAAACTAGCCTCCTGCCCGCCTGTTGCTGCCCGGATTTCGACAATAATGTTCTTATCTTCCTCCTCGCCGCCGCCTTCCAGCTTTCCTTTGATTTTATCCAGTATCTGCTCGCTCTTTGCCCCTAGCTCTTTTATCTCAGACTCAAGGAGTTCAAGAAAATCCTGGTCGTGTTTTTCCTCCAGCGTCTTTTGTAATTTAATAATTTCTGCTTTGAATTGTTTAAACTGCCGGAATAAAAAAACGTCTCCGGAAATCCCGGCTATTTCTTTAGCATGCTGGTTATATTGGCCCTTATTGGAAATAGTCTCAGGCAATGCCATGAAATGCTCAAGCTCCTCATAACGCTGCTCTATTTTTTTTAATACTTCAATTAAATTCGCTTCATTCATAATTTAGGTATCAGCCACTATAACCTGCTGCTTATTTCCTGCCTTATTTAGACTTTGCGTATTTCTTCATGAATTTCTCTACCCTGCCAGCCGAATCGACAAATTTCTGCTTGCCGGTGAAAAAGGGATGGCAATTAGAGCAAATTTCCACACGAATGCTCGATCTCGTAGAACGCGTGTGGATGGTATTGCCGCAAGCGCAAACAATCGTACAATCCTGGTATTTAGGATGAATCTTATCTTTCATTATCCTACCTCCTTAATGAGCAGACGACTTATGGAGTAAAACGACATAAGTCGTAGGCCAAGGCCGTCTGCGAATTAACCCCGATAGCAACAAGAAAATTTAGCTATAAATTTTCGAAGTGTTTTGCTATCGAGATAGTTCAAACAAACCCCGCAGATATCGGGTATCCTCACTTACTGGTTCATGCTGTTTAGAAATTCCTCGTTATTCTTGGTCTTGGATAACTTCTCAATCAACAATTCCATTGCCTCAACATTATTCAATTCATTAAGTACTTTCCTTAATATCCATATTTTATGTAATTTTTCCTCAACAACCAGTAATTCTTCATGGCGCGTATTGGACTTCTTAATGTCGATTGCCGGATAGATCCTGCGCTGGAATAAATTCCTGTCCAGCTGCAATTCCATATTTCCGGTGCCTTTAAACTCTTCAAAAATAACATCATCCATACGGCTTCCCGTATCAACAAGTGCGGTAGCAATAATAGTCAGGCTGCCTCCTTCTTCGATTGCGCGGGCTGCGCCAAAGAAACGCTTCGGCTTCTGAAGGGCATTCGAATCTATGCCTCCTGAAAGTACTTTGCCGCTATGCGGGATAACGGAGTTGTATGCGCGCGCCAGGCGCGTGATGCTATCCAATAATATTACTACGTCTTTTTTGTGTTCTACCAATCTCTTGGCTTTCTCCAATACGATCTCCGCTACCTGCACGTGCCTCTCCGGAGGCTCGTCAAAAGTTGAAGAGATAACCTCTCCTTTAACGTTGCGCTGCATGTCGGTAACTTCTTCCGGCCTCTCGTCAATCAGCAATACTATAAGCATGGCTTCAGGCTGATTCTGTACTATAGCATTACCGATTTTCTGCAAGAGGACAGTCTTGCCGCTGTAGGGAGGCGCTACGATTAAGCTGCGCTGTCCGCAACCGATGGGAGTAAGCAAATCCATAATCCGCGAAGATATCTCATTGGGTTTAGTCTCGAGTATAAAGCGCCTGTGAGGATAAATAGGAGTCAGGTTATCAAACAATATCTTTTCCTTTGCCTCTTCGGGATTACCGAAATTTACTGCTTCTATCTTAAGCAAAGCGAAATACTTCTCCCCCTCTTTCGGCGGCCTTATCTGTCCGCTGACGGTATCTCCGGTCTTTAAGTCGAATTTTCTTATCTGTGACGGAGAAATATAAACATCGTCCGGGCAGGGAAGGTAATTATAATTTCCGCACCTCAAGAATCCGAAGCCCTCAGGTAAAACTTCAAGAACTCCCCCTCCAAACATCAAGCCTTCTTTCTCTGCCTGTGCTTGAAGGATTTTGAATATAAGGTCCTGTTTCCTCATGCCGCTGAGGTTATTAATTTTTAAATCCCGGGCTAATTTATTAAGCTCGGTCATTTTCATTCCTTTAAGATACCCAATTTCTAGTTTTTCCTTTTCTTCCTTTTCCATTTTCTCCCTCCTGAAATGACCCCGCCAACGACGGGTTAAGTTCAACCAGGCGGCTTAGTTTCACTGCGTTCAGTAAGCCGCGTTCTTAATTATATCATACCAAACCTTTTTTACCTCTTCCTCGGTATACCTGATGCTTGCCCTGTTATCAATTACATAATCGGCAAGGCGGATTTTCTTATCCTGCGATAATTGCACTGCGAGCCTGGCTTTTAACTGTTTTGGGCTGAATCCGCTTTTCTTCAGCCTTTGTTTAACAACCACCTGGCCTGATTTAACTACGACCAATTTATCAATCCGGGACAATAATCCCGCTTCGATTAACAAAGCCGCCTCAATAACCAGAACCTCGTTCTGATTACAACCGCGAATCTCATCCTTGATTATTCTTATAATTCCGGGGTGCGTTATCCTGTTAAGTTTTTCTAAGGCTTGCCTGTCAGAAAATACTATCGCTGCCAGCTTCCTCCTGCTTATATAGTTTCCCCTGAGGACTCCTCTGCCAAATGTAGAAATTATTCGCTTATAAGCAGGAGTTCCCGGTTTAATTATTTTATGGGCTATGCGGTCTGCATTAATCACCCTGGCTCCCAACCTGCGGAATAAACCGGCAACCGTAGTTTTACCAACCCCCAGGCTTCCCGTAATGCCGATTACCATGGTTTCAAGATTAAAGATTAAAAATAAAAGATTAA
>JAHJCI010000073.1 GCA_018813085.1 Candidatus Omnitrophota bacterium
ATTTGTCAAGGCAAGTATTATAATTTTTAAAGGAACTATTATTTTAGCCTATACGGCCTTAGTGGGGAGGTTAATCTTAAGTAAGGGCTTAAAAAGTTAAATTATTAGCTTAGGGTATTGCGGTTCTTGAGATTATTAAGTTGCAGCGGGCGATACTTGAATCCTCGGACTTCTGGGTTATGCTGTACTTTTCTACTGACAATAAATTATCGGAATTCTCGATGCCATAGATAAAATTAGCAATCTGTTCCATTTGCGCTTCGCAGCTTAAATTAACATAGTATTTTCTAAACACAGGCTCTTCTTTTATTCCAGTAGGTTTTATATCAATAAGATAGACCGAAGTATTATTTGCCAGATTACCGACCTCTTTGAGTATAGAAGTTGTTATCTCTTCTGCGGAGAGCTCTTTTACGGAATAGCGTGAATATTTCTTACTGTCTTCGATGATCCTCTCTTTTTGCGCAAGTATATGCAAATCCCTCTTTATCCGGGTTTTCTCTTCACTAATCTCCTGATTCAGGGAATTAACTTTAGAAACAACGGGATTAACTATCAGGCGGTCTATCATGGTTAAAGAAATAGCCGCCAGCGCAACGTAAAAAACCAGTTTTTCTCTTTTTGAGAGATGTGAAAAAAATGTATAAATTTTCTGGATATCTATCATTTTTGTGAAATTACCTTTGTGCTCAAGGTACAACTGAGAGCAAAATCTGTTACGTTATTATCCTTTTCCTTGCGCGACCTGGTGTAACGTGTCTCTACTTTCTTGAAATACGAAGATTTCCCAAGGTTGTCAACGAAGGAGAAAATCGTCGACATGGTTTCTGCGGTGCCTTCGATTGAAAAGTTCCCTTCAATATCAAACTTAATATAGCTTACCCGTATATCTAGAGGCAGGGCGTTATAGAATTCGCTTAAAACTTCCAGGGAAAGCCCGCGGGATGAAAGAGAATCTCTTATTATCTGGTTTTTTGTAAAATTAGCTTCTAATTCCTGCGCTTCTTTATGCGTAGACTTATATTGTAAAGATAGTTTTCTTAAGTAGCTGCCTTTAAAATAGATCTTAATAAGCAATATGCAATAGATTAAAACAAAAGCGGCCATTACCAGGATGCCCGCTTTGATAACCTCCCTGCCCCTTTGTTGCAATTGCTTCTCCAGTTTTATTTCTTCCGGCACAAGGTCAAGCTTAACTTCTTCGTGGGCGAGAAGGCAGCTAGAAGCATTCAAGAAAGACATCCTGTTACTGCTAAAGGAAGCCATTTTAACCGCCTTCTGGGAAGCCGAAAGATAATCGAAATAGTTCAATATTTCTGTTTCTGTATTCAATGTCGCGTTTAAAATCTCGGTCAAATATCCGAGATTATCAACAGCGCCGGTCAAAAAGAAACGTACCGGCGGTTTCTCAATATCTTCGCTGGTATAGGCTTCCTGAGATTTTCTTACTTCATCAACGAATTTTGGCTCATACTTCTCTCTCTCTCGAGATAGATGCTCTACACCTATAGGAATATTCCTGATAAAAATAACCTTATCCTTATGCGTTATCATAAAGTCGGTAAATGCCGCATCCACGTGTATAATGCTGGCTGATGAATCCTGGGAAGACAGTCTTAAGCCTTTAGAAATTACATTACAGATTCCCTCGGGAGCAAAAGCCATTCTATCCACATTTAACCCTGCCTTATGCAGAATCTCTATTTGCCTGCGTATAACACTGCGTGTTGCGATAACTAAAAGGACCTTGCTATAATTCTGCTTATAAGTCCCGATATTTATGTAATCTATAATTATCTCTTCGCGAGAATAAGGCGTATGGCGACAGGCCTGGAGGTTTATTATTTCTTTTATTTCATTCGGGTCACAGGATGGAATTTCGATATTCTTGGTTATGGTCAAGAATGACGGGATAACGGCAATAGCCCTTGGATTGACAATCCCTAACTCTTTTAATACTTGCTTAATTGACTTTGCAACATCGTCTTCCGATAAATCCTGGATGCTCTGATTAACAAGATTCAATATTTCTTTTTTCCCTGGAGAAACAACCAACTGAGCAATCTTTAAGTCATGGCTGCTTAAATCAATAGCTATAAAATCCTTACTTGAAAGCATAAAATTTAACCTTCCCTCCAAGATAGTACTTTGCCTTCGCGGTCAAATATACAAATTGCTTCCATCTGCCTATCATCCAACTGCGCAATTGACCTGGCCATGAAATTACTAGAACTGGTTGTTATCTTGCCTGAAGATATAAGATTACTTAAACTGGCAACCTCTTCTGGAGTTAATTCGGAAAAAGTACCAAGCTTTGATATAATATCGGATAAGGAAATAAAGATATTGTCGTCAAAAGTAGCCTCAAGGGTGTCTTCTCCTAAGCGGAAAGAAATGATTTTTTCTACCAACTCATCATTTAAATCTAAGGCCATTAATACCTCGCCGCCAGCCGTATTGATGTTTATCCTGCCGTTGCTATAAATAGTAATATAATTTTTGATTTTCTCAAGTATTTCTTCAGTCATGCCCCTGACAAGTAATAATTCATCAAAAACCTCAATCTCGGCATCCTTAGCTTCATAGGGATTGGGGAGGCTACGGTAATATCTATCCTCGGCACTTCCTAAGGGAATCGTTAATTTACTATCGCTGTCTCTCCAGTCGATAATTGAGGCCGCCAGGCTTTCTGCATCCGCTTGCTCTAGCCCAGCGGTAATCATAATAATGCGCCTGATAACTTCCAATTCTGCCTTATTTAAATTCACTTTCCTCTCTTCGTCAACGATACCATATCTTACTTTCCGGCTCCCCGAATCCGAGTCCAGATAATCATGGATAAGATTAAAATAACCGTAGCCCGTCTTGACCTGTTTGAATATATTTTCATTATTACCCCAAGGCTCGTTTAGGGAATCGTATTGCGAAGGTTCATCTTTCATCAATTCGAAAATTGCCTTCTTTGTTCCTGCCTCTGCAATAAAATGAAGATTATCGCGGCTATCCAACCTTTCAAGCAGGGAAACCTTATACCTTACCCCATAAGCTAAATATATAGAAAATATAGTCAACAGGCTCAATGACCAAAGGGCTATCAACAATAAGCTTCCTCTTTCAGGAGACAGGCTCCCGATTTCCGCCGCAGGCAGAGGCTGAAACTCGCAGGGCGTCTCCCGATTTCCGCCACAGGCGGATTCGCCTTCGGCGAAGGCTGAAAGCCTGCCTGCCGAAGCTTTAGCACAGGTAGGCCTGCCTGCCGAAGCTTTAGCACAGGTAGGCCTGCCTGCCGAAGCTTTAGCGCAGGCAGGGGTGTCCCTAAGATTGGGAAACGGGGATATCGATTGTCCTGGTAATTGTCTGCAATTCATATTCATCCGCGTCAATATAAAAACCTAATTCTATTCTTACGGCTAAGGGTAAATTCTGGCTTTGCCAATCCTCCAGCCAGGCGTATTCCTCAATATCTTCATCGTAATAATAATACGTAAATTTCAAAGAATCAATATCTTTTAACACTTTCTGATTAGAGCCGCTCTCTCCCTTATAAATCTGGCTGTAAGTTCTAAGCTCTTTGCTTAATTCTTGATCCGCTTTATCAAAGGAATAAGAAACTTCGCTTATCCCTCTAATTACCATGCTACCCTGAAGGCTTGAGGCCGCCAAAGTAGGAAAGTTAATCTGCTCTTTGTTGCCGCGAAATTCTATAGTCTTAAATTTAAAGCTATTCCGCAATTCTGTACTAAAACGGTCAAAAAACAGATTAACGTCTTCCTGTTTGACTGTCTGATTAAGGCGCTGCCAAATTTTAATTCCGTTGTTCAATGTAGAAAAAAGCGTAAGTCCGATTAGCGCAAACATCGACAGGACAACAAGCATCTCGATAAGCGTAAACCCTGCCCCGTTAGAAAATCTTTTTCTAACGGGGCCCGTTAGAAAGCTGGATCTACCCCCGGGATTACGCTTTCTCTCTAACGGGGTAAACACTCGCTTATTCCTGTTTGTAATTCGATACATAAGCTGTCCTGGATAAATTTATATCCCTGCGGCCCTGTTTCCATTTTGCCCTTAAGTTAACCTTATATAATTCTTCCGGTTCAAGCATAGCGTAATCCAAATTCCAGAAAAAATCTTTACCCGCGATAAATAATTCTCCGGATGTCGACATTGGAATAAAAAAACCTGCCTGTCGAAATTCATCCTCTAACTGCCAAACCTTCTCATCTAGCCATAATTGCGCGCTTAAGTGATTCAAATAATAATTAAAAGTATCAAGGGAAACAAAAAAAGCCTGATAAATCATTACCAGGCCCAGCGACAGGATTGCCGTAGCCAGAACTACCTCAATAAGCGTAAATCCGGGTTTAGCGTTTAGCGAATAGCGGACAGCGGATAGTTTTTTTTTATACGCTATACGCTGTTTATTCCCAGTTATTAACATCGTCGTCGCTCTCCACTCCGTCTCTACCCAAAGAATAAAGGTCGTAATCCTGAACACGATGCGTACCGGGAGAACTGTATTTGTATTCCCGCCCCCAAGGGTCAATAGGCCTTCTTTCCAGATACGGGCCGTTCCAGTTTCTTGCGGAAGTTGACTTTGTCAATAAAGCATTAAGACCTTCTTCCGAGCTGGGAAAAATACCGTTGTCTAACTCATAAAGCTTAAGGGCAGTTGCTATATTGGCATTAATATCCGCAGAGGCGGCAGCAACCCTGGCCTGTTCGCCTCTTCCGGTTAAACGAGGCATAACCATTGCCACCAAAGCGCCGATAATTATGACAACTAACATTAACTCAATCAGAGTAAATCCTGACTTAAATCTCATAATAAATCCTCCCTATTTAGAGTATAGCGCTTAGCGGTAAGCGTATAGCGTTTGGTATTTTTATACGCTAAAGGCTGCACGCTCTACGCTAATAAATATACGCTATACGCTAACTGTTATTCCTCCTTTAAATATTCGATCCATTGAGCCTCTAGCTCCTGAATATTATGTATTTGGGCAGGATAGGCTGCGCTCAAAGCACCTTCTAAATCCCTACCGTCACGAAGCTGACGGCAGAACTCCGTAAAATTTTCCGTACCGTGTCGCTCGATCAAAAAACCTACCAGGGAAGCTGATTCTATGTAATATATATCCACTAGGCTCTTTCCGTCTATAATTAAAAAACCACCCTCTCCCCCCAAGCTGGTTCCCCTGAGATGAATCTTGTTACTCTTATCAATCAGGTGGATATCCAATTCCATAAGGTCTTTTATGGAAAACAAGGTTCCCCTGCTAAAGCAGGCCTTGGATGTTTTCTTTATTATCTGTCTTTTTGCCTCTTCTTCCCACTGAGCTATGCCTTCATCAAGCCATAGAGGAACCTTGCGCCTGATACCGATAAAATCCCTGAAAATTAAATGGGTCATCTCATGGGGTAGGACTGAAACCAGGAAATTACTGCTGCCGGAATAACTAAGGATAGATTTATTTTTATAATTAGCCATGCCTTCTGACCATTCTGGCTGTCCTGATTCTTTCAAATAGGTTTCATGGTCAGGATAGACAAAAATCTTCACCCGGTTATCCCAGGTCCAGAAATTAGAATTCCTGGAATAACCAAGGTCAGAGGCAATACGGTTGTAATCCTTTTCTGCCTTATTTAAAACCCCTCTGGAAAATTCTTTATTCTCATCAGACAGAAAATAGAGCATAAAATGTTCGCTCTTTAATTCCTGCCATTCCTGAGCAGCTAAGGTAGTGGCTAATAACAACGAAATAAAAATAGAATATATTATTTTCAATTATAACTTTAGCGTTAGAGCGCCTGTCTGCCGGACAGCTAGAAACAACGTTTAATATTGCCTATATGCTATGCGTTTGTTTTTCTCTTTCTTAATATGGCCTTAGCGTGCCATAATATTAATCTGGAATATGGGCAGGAGCATTGCCACTACGATAAAGCCTACCAAGAGGCCTATTACCAAGATCATTAAAGGCTCAATAAGCGAAGTCATTACCTTGATTGCTTCATCGATATCCCTCTCGTAAGCCCTGGAAACTTCTGCCAATGCTTCATCCAGCCTGCCTGATTCTTCTCCGACAATGATTAAGTTTGTCATAAAAGCAGGAAAAATCCTTGATTTTTTAAGGCTGCTTCCGAAAGAACCCCCCTGCTCAAGGTCTTTATAGCTTTGTAATAACTGGCGCTTTATTACTTCATTCTTTAAAATGGGTACGCTTACATCAATAGCCCTTAATATCGGCATCCCGCTTTTAATCAGTAATTCCAGGCTGCGGTTAAAACGGGCCAAATCTGCCTTAAAAATAAATTCCCCGAATAAAGGCATATGTAATTTAAATTTACTAATTGCTATTTTAAGGCTTTCAGTTTTTGCCTGTTGCCTGAAAACAAATACTACCGCCAGAATTATCAATACTATCCAAAACCAGTACTGACGTAACCTGGTACTTAGAGAAATTAAAATTCTTGTAGGCAGCGGTAAGGCCTGTTCAAGGCTAATAAATATCTGCATTAACCTCGGCATCACATAAGCAAGCATAAAAACTACGGTGCCGAGACCCACAATAGCCATAAGCACGGGATAAGCTAACGCTGTACGTATTTTTGATAAAATCTCTTCCTGCTGCCTGCGGTAATCAGCTATCCTCAATAATATTTCCTGTAATGACCCGCTATCTTCGCCTGTGCGGACCATAGCGATATAAAACTTTGAAAACACTCCGGGATAATTAGATAAAGCTGTGGAAAAAGCCCTGCCTTGTTTTATATCATCATGAATATTTCTAAGTATCTTTTTAAAATGAACGCTCTCTGATTGCTCTGAAATTATATTAATTGCATTTAAAATCGGAACACCTGATTTTATAAGGATTGAGAGTTGCCGGCTAAATATAGTTATATCCCGTGATTTTATTCTGCCTGTGAATTTTGCTGCGGATGACTTCATTACCGGAGTATATTCTTCAATATGCACCGGCGTATAACCCATGCGGCTGATCTTATCAACAGCCTCTTCTCTGGTTTCTGCCTCGATTCTTCCCTCTACTATGGATTCCGGGCCTTTTTTTGCTTTATATCTGAATATCTGCATTTATCCCTCTATTTTGATATTTTCCGCCGCAGGTATTATGCGAAAACATATTTATCTGCGGC
>JAHJCI010000074.1 GCA_018813085.1 Candidatus Omnitrophota bacterium
AGGCCCTTAAGCGTCAAATTCTTGTCCGTCTTATCAATGGTTTTACAATACCCAAGCACCAGGCAGGCATTCCCTCCTGTAGCTATGACCCTTGCCTTGCCGCCTATTTTATTCTTCAGGCGCCTGGTCAAATCATCCACGAGTGCGGCAAAACCGTAAATTATTCCGCTGATCATGCTGCTTTTTGTGTCTTTACCAATAAAACCCTTAGGCTTCTCTAGCTTTATCTTAGGCAATAGCGCAGCCGTCCTGGTGAGTGCATCAAGAGAAACGCTAAGGCCGGGAACAATCATCCCTCCTATATACTCCTTTCTCATTGACACCACGTCAAAGGTAATAGCCGTACCAAAATCAACTATGATTAAGGGTGCGCCGTAATAAATAATACCCGCGTAAGCATTGACTAACCGGTCTTGTCCCACCTCATGCGGTTTCTTATATAAATTCTTTATCGGAACTTTTTCCTCCCTGCCTAAAACAAAAGGCCTGCTGCCTAAGAATTTAGTTAAATCACTGTTTAATTTCCGCAAGGCCTTAGGCACCACGCTGCAGATTATGCAACCCTTAAGTCTGCTCCTGCCAAGCAATTGTTTTAATCTTCGCATAGAATATTCCCGCTTAGGAATATTAAACCTTTTTATAATCCTCCTGCCTCTAAATACTCCAAAACTGATATTAGTGTTGCCTATGTCGATGGCTAAAAGCATTTTAGTAATATCAAATATCAAAAATTGTTAATATTTTTAATCCTTGATTTGTATTTTTGATTTTTGACTTTTGATTTTTGGTTTTAACTCTTTTATCTTGTCCCTCAATACTGCTGCCTTCTCAAACTGCAGGTTCCTGGCAGCAAGCTCCATTTCATATTCTAACTCAGAAATATATTTATTCAACTCGTATTCATCGCGCTTAAGCCCGGTCAAATCCTGTACAAGCTCCTGGGCAGCCTCTAAATCCTCGATACCCTCTTTTATTGCCTTCTGAATAGTACGCGGATTAATTTTATTAATCCGGTTAAATTCCAGCTGAATTTCCCTCCTGCGGTTGCTTTCCGTTATTGCCTTTTTCATTGAACCGGTTATGTTATCAGCATACATAAATACTGCGCCGTTGATGTTTCTTGCTGCCCTTCCGGAAACCTGGATAAGGGAAGTGCTGGAACGCAGGAATCCTTCCTTATCAGCATCAAGGATTGCCACCAGGGATACCTCGGGTAAATCCAGGCCTTCTCTAAGCAAATTAATCCCTACCAGGCAATCAAAATCCTTTTTACGCAGCTGCCTTAGGATTTTCGACCGCTGGATAGTATCAATCTCTGAATGCAGGTATTTAACCTTTAACCCCTTCTCCTGCAGAAAAGTAGCCAAATCCTCAGACATCCTTTTTGTCAGGGTAGTTACCAATACCCGCTCGTTGCGCCTTGAGCGCTTCTTAATTTCAACGACTAAATCTTCGATTTGCCCTGAGGTAGGCTTAACCGTAATCTCAGGCTCAAGCAGCCCTGTGGGGCGTATAACCTGCTCTATAATCCTGCCTTCTGATTTCTTAATTTCGAAATCCGAAGGCGTAGCAGAAACATAAATCCACTCTTTGATAAATTTTTCTATTTCGTTAAACTTCAACGGCCGGTTATCCAGGCATGAAGGCAGGCGAAAACCATGCTCAACAAGTACCTCTTTGCGCGCGCGGTCCCCCTCATACATGCCCCTTAACTGCGGCAGCGTTACATGAGATTCGTCGATGATCACCAGAAATTCTTCGGGGAAATAATCCAGCAGGCAATATGGGCGCACGCCGGGTTCACGGCCCGAAAGATGGCGCGAATAATTTTCTATCCCATGGCAATAGCCGATTTCTTCCAGCATCGCTATATCATAACGGGTGCGAGAAGCCAACCGCTGGGCCTCCAAGAGTTTATTGTGCTTATTTAAAAAACTAACGCGTTCCTCTAATTCCTTCTTAATAAAACTAACTGCCGATTGGATTTTAGGATTATCTACCACGAAATGCTTTGCAGGATACAAAGCAAATTTTTCAAGGGTGCTTAAAACCTTTAAACTAATTGGTTCTATCTCGCTAATTCGCGTAATCAAGTTTCCTTCGAATTCAATCTTCACTGCACGCGTAGAATAAGCCGGAAAAATTTCTACGCTCTCTCCCCTTACCCTGAACCTGCCTCTTATAAACTCGTAATCATTTCTTTCATACTGTAACTTTATCAGCCGTAAAAGTAAAGATTCCCTCTCAAGCTGCTTTCCCTTTTCAATAAATAAAATCAGGCCTTCATAATCCCGGGGTGAGCCCAGGTTATAGATACATGATACGGAAGATACTATAATAACGTCTCTACGGCTTAAGAGGTTTGCGGTTGCAGAAAGCCGAAGGCGGTACAAGCGGTCGTTAATAGAAGCGTCCTTCTCGATATATGTATCGGTCTGCGGGATATATGCCTCTGGCTGATAATAATCATAATAACTGACAAAATACTCAACGGCATTATCAGGAAAAAATTCCTTAAACTCGCTATAAAGTTGTGCAGCTAAGGTTTTATTGTGAGAAATTACTAAGGCGGGCTTATTAACGTTGGCAATAACGTTAGCTAAGGTAAAAGTCTTTCCTGAACCGGTAACGCCTAAGAGTGTTTGATGGCACCTGCCCCTGGAGATATTACAAGAAAGTGCCCGGATTGCCTTGGGCTGGTCGCCGCAAGGCTTAAATTTACTTTGTAGATTGAAAAAGCCTGATGACATCTACATCCCATATTTATAGAAGACTTCAATAAGTTCATCAACAGCATCCTGGTCCTCGAAATTTCCTAACACAAAGGCAGCTAAAGCTGCAAGTTCCTGGTCATCTTTTAACAATGTTTCGCGCAAGGCCGGCAATGCTATTCTATTATTGAGCGCGGATAAAATAAAAGGAGCATCATTATATAAATAATGCTTCTTCTCGTTTAAGGCCTGGGTGACCAGTAGCATTAAATCGCTGCCGCCTATTTGATAATCAAACTGCAGGTTGTCGCATAAGGGTACCTTATAGAGAATCTCGGCTTCCTCTAACGCGCTGCTAAGTAATCTAACTACGCGGGGCCTTAATATGTCCAAAGCACGCGCTGCTCCTATTCTTACAATCGTCGAATTCACAGGAGCAACCAGTTCTTCTAATAATATAGGCAATATGCCGACTTCCCCCAAATTTGCCAGTGAAGTGAAAGAACTGGCTTTTAAAAGAGTATTTTTTTCGTCTAATTCCTTCCAGAAGAGTTCCAGGCGAGAATTGTCATTAAGTTGACTGAGTGAATTTTTAACGGCTGCTCGCACCGAAGGATTATCCTCGCTATCCAGTATTTTTAAAAGTTGCGGTATGCTTTCATTGTCACGAATTTGAGCTATTGCACTGCAAGCAACGCTTCGTACCCCTGCATTCTCGTCTTTCAAGGCTGCGCGTAGCAATGATAGAGCCGGATTAAATTGATAATTTCCCAGTTGCTCTATTATATTAACCCTGACAGCGCTATCCTGCTCTTTTGATAAAAGTTCAGTCAATGCAAAGAGAAAATCCTTTCCTAATTTCCCCACTTCCCCTACTGTTATTGACCTGATGATAGGCCTGTCATCCTGTAGAAGAGAAAAAAGCATTATTTTTACCTCTGCCTGGCCTAATTGAACTAAGGATACGGCCGCGCAAACCCTTACATAATAATTATTGTCGCTGGTTAATTTTTGCAATAAAGGAATAGACCTTGTATCGCTTAACTTGCCCAGCCCCTGAGCAGCATAAGCCCTGACAAAATAATCCTTGCTTGCTGCCGCCTTTATTAATACATCATAGGCCCGCAGAGAACCAATCCTGCCTAACGCCTCTACCGCCTTGCCGGCAACTAACATGTTAGAATACCTGTTTTCTACCTTTGGCTTATTGTTTAAGTTAGTTTTAACTGCCGTAACCGCTAAAATCACGATAATGAGAACGGATATCAAGATTATTTTTTTTCTCATCACCCACCTCCTTGGTTATGCTTTAGAATCTCTTTTATCGTCAAAACCGCTAATTACAGGCGCGGGATTAACTTACTTAACCTGCAATGATAAATCCAGACAGTGAATATCCTTAGTAAGCGTGCCCAGAGATATAAAGTCTACTCCCGTGCGTGCATAAGAACAGATATTACCGGAATCTATATTGCCTGATACTTCAAGCTTAACCTTGCCTGCTTTATCCTTAGAGTTTCGCATTATCCAGACGGCTTTTTTTACATCAGAAACTTTCATATTATCCAGCATTATTATATCGGGACATTCCCTAAGGGCTTCTCTAAACTCGTTTAGGCTGCCTACTTCTATTTCCAGCTTAGTATTCTTGGGTTTATTCTTTTTAGCGTACTGGATTATATTCTTTATCCCTAAAAAACGATATTCTCCGCTAGCACAAAGGACGTAATTTCCTTTTATCAACGCCATCTCATCTAAATTAAAGCGATGGTTATATCCACCTGCGACCCTTACGGCGTATTTTTCTAATTTTCTTAAGCCGGGAATAGTCTTACGGGTATCTAACACCTTAACCTTATAATTCTTTACCTTTTTAACGAAAAGGCTCGCGCGGGTTGCTATGCCGCTTAAAAGGCCTAAAAAATTCAAAGCTACTCTTTCTGCGGCTAAAATACTTGATGCCTTTCCGTATATCCTGGCTAAAATTTTACCGCGACCAACGCGGCTGCCGTCTTTAACCAGCGGCCTAAAGCTAATACTATTATCTAACAATTTAAAAACTAATCCAGCAATTTCTATACCGCAAATAACTCCCTCTTCTGCCGCTAAAATAACGGCTCTGGCTTTTTTATCATCAGGAATTAATAACTTTGCGGTGATATCCCTTTTACCGATATCCTCCTTCAACGCATTCCTGACAATGCGCTTAATTTCGGGGTCATTAAGATAGCTCATTATACATCTGTCCCAATCGTCTTATTGTATCCTCTAGTTCGGTAATATTTTCTTTTTCTTTCTCTACCAGCTCACGAGGGGCTTTCTTGACAAAGTCCCTGTTTTGCATTCTTGCTTTTTTACCATCAAGGATTTTACTTTGTTTTTCTCTTGCCTCTTTTATTTTTTGCTGCTCTATCTTTACGTCGATTAAGCCCTGAAAGAACAAATATAAGTCCGCATTTTTACTTATATCGCTGATAGTATCTTGCGGCCTTTTATTTTCTTCTAATACCTTAAACGAGCTCAAATTCCCCAGATTAATAATCAATTCATAATTATCCCGGATTAACTGATAATAGGCCTTCTTATGCGGAAAAATAGATACGCATACGGCTTGATTGGCTTTCAGGTTAATCCTGTTGCGTAAATTCCTTATAGATTTGATAATATCGAAAATTAAACTCATTCGAGAT
>JAHJCI010000075.1 GCA_018813085.1 Candidatus Omnitrophota bacterium
CAAGATATTATAAACCAAAAGGATATTCATTTAAGGATGTTATAAAATCTATAGGGGCAGCTCAGGGTAAAGGCGGATTTGTATCAATAAATTATTTGACTATGCCGGGCTTTACGGATTCAAAGGAAGAATTTGAAGCATTAAATGTTTTTCTCCAGAGGTATAAAATCCATATGCTGCAGTGGAGAAATTTAAACTTCGACCCTTTGCGTTATTTCGAAGAACTGAAGACGGAGATTCCAAAAAAAAGGATGCTTGGCATAAGGCAGATCATGCGTATGCTTAAGAAAAATTTTCCAGATCTTAAAATGGGATACTTTAATCCATCGATTTCTCCTGGTATGACGAAAATGATACCCAGTCTTTTGAGAGGAAAGTTAAGGCATTTATAAGCGCAACTTTTGCAGTAGATAAACTAGAGGTTTACTTGGCCGTACCAAGGAATATTAATCAGAATACGCAAAAGAGTACTTTTTGCTTTGACATTCCGTATTAAAGTGGTATAATAAAAAAAATATTTACCACTAAAGATTAGGAAATCTTAAGCCGTAAAGGGGCAGGGCTACTAACCTTTACGGCTTTTTAGTTAAAAAATTACTAAAACCCAAGAAGCGAATACAATGTATACCGGAAAAATCAAGAAAGTAGTGCGCGAAAGAGGATTCGGTTTTATCAGCGATACGGACGCAAGGGCTGTGATTGTCTCTATCGTAAAGGAATAAGTAAACTTATCGTGAAAAAAATTAAAACTTCACTTAAGGGCAGGAAATGCAGATTTCTTCATTGTAAGCATATTTTAAGTATCTATAATCATGAAGAATATTGCCACATCCATCTTGGCCAAGTTATTCAGAAGCACAAGCAAAAGGTTTCTAAAATATGATGACGAATAAAGCGCTTAATGCTAATTGTCCAACGCAAGGGAATAATCAGCTTGAGGGGAGTTTCTACGGGCTGGGTATTGCTCCGAAGATCCTGGATATCCTTGGGTCGATAAAATTTAAGGTTCCGACTCCGATTCAGTTTAAAGCAATTCCGCTTGCAATCGAAGGCAAAGACGTCGTCGGTATCGCGCAGACCGGTACCGGTAAGACCCATGCCTTTGCTGTTCCCATGGTGCAGCGCCTGGTGCAGAGAAAGGGGGTTGGTTTGGTCCTTGCGCCTACGCGTGAATTAGCCATTCAGATTGATGAAGCCTTTCAGGGGATAGCCCATCCATTCGGGATGAAAACCGCTTGTCTTATCGGAGGCATGCCAATGAATGGGCAGATACAAGCCTTACACAGGAACCCGCGCATAGTAATCGCCACCCCAGGCAGGCTTATAGATCATATGAGCCATTGGAATTTTCTGCCGGAAAGCGTAACTATGCTGGTGCTTGATGAGGCAGACCGCATGCTGGATATGGGTTTTGAGCCGCAGATTACAAAAATCCTGCGTTTCCTTCCCAAAGATAGACAGACTATGCTATTTTCAGCGACTATCCCAAAAGAGATTATGGAGATTGCCGCAAGGTACATGAAACTTCCTGTTTCTGTCGAGATCGCTCCCTCCGGGACTACCGTGGAAAGCGTTACCCAGGAATTATTTATTGTTAAAAAAGAGGCCAAATTGCGGCTTCTGGGCAAGCTGCTTGCGCAATATCACGGAGCCGTGCTTTTGTTTTCCCGTACCAAGCATGGTGCGCATAAAATTACTTATTCGATTAAGAAAATGGGGTATCGCGTAGCAGAGATGCATTCTAACCGTAGCTTAAGTCAGCGCCGCGAAGCGCTTGAGGGTTTTAAATCAGGAAGGTATAAGGTGCTTGTGGCAACCGACATCGCTGCCAGGGGAATTGATGTTATCGGTATTGAGCTTGTAATCAATTATGACCTTCCCGATGAAGCGGAAAATTATGTGCATCGTATCGGCCGGACCGCGAGGGCAGGCCATAAGGGGCATGCTATTTCTTTTGCTACGCCTGACCAGAGCCGTGATGTCAGGGATATTGAAAGGATTATCAGGTCTACTCTGTCTTTATCAAAACACCCTGAACTCCCTCCGGAAGAATTTGTTGAATTCAGGGCCAAATCTCATCAAAGGAACTCAAGGCGGAATCAAAGTCAAAGACGGAATAAATTCCGCCGCTATTGAGCTTTCACCTACCGGCTTTTCGTTATAAAAACTACCCCAAATCAGATAATATTGATATAATAGATTAAACTGGATTAAGTATAAGTTTAATCCTCTTCTGGGATGCTTAAATTTTCCCGCTATTTCTTATGGGAAAATTATCCCGCAGCCTGCGAAGAAAATTTCTAAAACGAAGTGAAAGAAATTTTCGAGCGCTTAGGCAAGGGGCCAATAGCGCTTAGGGCTGGTCCCGAAAGGGTTGACTCTTTTTTAAGATGAATAAAATTAAATATGAACTTGACCCGCAAAACCGCCTGGTGATAAAAAAAACCGGCAAAAAGACAGAACTCGCCAGATTCAGGCAGGTTTTGGATGGCCGTTTTAAGCTTGATGAAAAAAATAATTTAACCTACCTCGTAAAAACCCCACTCTCCGGAGACTTAAAGAAGCCCGATCAAATTAAATTAAAAGGCAAGTGGTCTCTAACCAGGGAGCACAACTTAGTATTCACTTTGGATAAATGGAAAAGGCAGGCGCTTGGAGATCAGCTGACTCTTCAAGGAGATATCATAGATGTTAACAAGAACTCTTTATTATTTGCGCTTTCTACAAGGACAAATAAGGGCGATAAATCCAAATATATCCTCAGGCTCAGCGGTAAGTGGCAGGCTGATGAAAATAATCGCCTTACTTTTAATATAAGGAGAAGCCAGGTTAAGTACGATACTTTAACCTTTGACGGTGCATGGGAAACAGGCAGGGGTTATCAGGTTGTATATAAATACGAAAAAATACAGCTTAAAAGGAAATTAAAGAAAATTCATACTTTGATTTTCAAGGGGCGCTGGGATATAACTGAGAAGAAAAAAATAACTTATGTAATTGATAGAAACAGCAATTCTCTATTTAATTTCAGGGCCGGTTTTGCTTTATTCCAAGACAGGTATATAAAATATGAATTAGGCATCGGGATATCGCGCAAGCCCGAGCCTGTTCGCAGGACAGTTA
Source organism: Candidatus Omnitrophota bacterium (assembly GCA_018813085.1). GTDB lineage: Bacteria > Omnitrophota > Gorgyraeia > Gygaellales > JAHJCI01 > JAHJCI01. Next base: position 3,124 of record JAHJCI010000075.1, read on the forward strand.
TTCTTTTTGGCAAATGGAAGATAAAGAAAAAAAAAGGATTGTTATTTGAAATAGAGCATAATAAAAAAGAAATCTATTCCGTATTGTTTGGCGCAGAAGCTAAGTTGACAGATAAAAATACGCTATGCTTTAAACTGCGGGACAGTTTAAACCAGGAATTAGGAGCAGAATTAGAATTATCTTACAGGCTTCTAGAAGGCGGTGAGGCATTCTTGCGTTTTATTAAATCTAAGC
>JAHJCI010000076.1 GCA_018813085.1 Candidatus Omnitrophota bacterium
AGAATTTAAATTCCCTTTTATTGAATAATAAATCCTTAATTTTTTCCGGGTATATTTCCAGGTATGCCTCAAGTAAATCCAGGCAGTATGTCCAGTGGTCGCTCCAGTATCCTCCGTGCATATGATGGTTTTCCTGGGCGTGTTCTGCATCTTCTTCTTTCAGGGAATTCACCATCAGGATATTCAAGAAATCCTTACTTGATTTTTTCATTGTGAAATTATTTTTTTCAATAAAATAGACCACACCGCCGGGAGTGAAGGGCTTATCCAGGAAATCAAGAAGTTTCTTTGCATCATCTTCTTCTTTGAAATATTCCAGGCAGGTTTTTTCAAAATTACCCCTGTTTTTTAAGTGGAAGCGCAGGCCTTTTACGATAAGAGGGTTATAGCCGTCAGTTTGAATAAGGTTGAAAAAAGTAATCAGGTTCGATTCTTCTACTTCCGGGTTAAACCAAACATCGCTTCTTCTGTTTTGCACGATATCGCGGAAATTGCCGTTTCCTTGAGAAAAATAAGTAGGCTGTATGTAGAATTTATTATAATCGCGTTCCAGGTCGCCGTGTTTGCGAAGATATAGATAAAATACCTGTTTTTTGTCGTTAACCGAGTCGAAGATTACCGGGTATCCCCCGCGGATAATATTATCCAGGTAAGTTTGCCGGCAATAATAATTGAATTCGCAAGAACTGCTTTTTGTGTCGATATCTTCCTCAAGCTTAAGAATTATCTCCTTATTTTCCGCCTTTTTAAGCATGAAAAATTCTGCTTTTTTTATTTCTGGCAGCCTTTGGTTCAATAAATTTTGACTGGCGATACTGCCAAAAAGAGAGCAGAAAGATCTTTCTTCGTCAGGCCTGAGGCTGAATTCGGCCAATCCCATTCCGCAGGGAGTCTTGCTTTCGCAGACTTGATTCCGCGGGAAAACAAATTTTTTATTTTTGATGAAATTATAGGGATAATCGAAATTCAGGCGTGGCCCGAATATAGAAGAGGCATCGATTATCGGTCGGGTGAAGCTCATGCAAAAATTACCTTCCTTTATATGTATGACTTGTGGCCTGTCGGAAGGGTCGACATCCAGTTTATAGAATGCTGCGCAGTCTCCTACGGTTTGCGCCTTCATCCAGGCTTCTGCGGTGCGGTTGAGGTCTTTTAAAAACCGGTTACCTATTCCCATCGGGATAATTGCAGGCAGGCCGTCGAGAAATTGGATTACTTTTTGCCTGCGCGATCTATTCTTGATTCTGACGATTCTTCCCAGAGCCGCAAAGCGTTCGTTGGGGATAGGAAAATAGTTTATTTCTGTTTCAAGACCCAGGGAGCGGTTTTCTTCTTTGATCGTAAGGTCAAAAGATGTAATCAGCATCATATTTTTAAGCTGAAAACAGCTGCTTGCGTATCCGTTATGGAAGGGCTCGTAAAAAATATGCTTATTTTTATCGGTTATTTTAAGGAAGGAGCGGAAACCCAAATTAGGCGTCAGCTGCCATGCTTTATTGGCAGGGAAGAATTCCAGGAGTGCGTGGTCCTTATCTTTTGTGCCGAAACTGGATATGCATTGGCCCCGGTTGACATAGAAGGCCCATATCGGTACGCCGTATTCTCCTGCAATACCGGGGAAGAAATTGGCAAATGGCTTGGTAAGGTTATAGTCTTCTATGACAAAGGTGCCGTTGTTTTTAAGGTAAAACCCGCTTTCTCTATCTTTGAATTGTTTTTTCATATGAGCACTATTTTAGCAATAAAAATTTATTTGTCTATATTTTTTTTAAAATAACTGCTTGCTGCGTCGTTAATACTGATTGACTTGAGCTGTAAAGAATGATATTATTTAAAAAAGATTTTTTCAAAAAATAAATTAAGGCCCTTATAAAGGTGAGCCTGAATATAGAGGCTTAAGGGGCTAAGAAGCCATGGCCATTGACAAGAATACGGTTAAATATGTAGCGCACCTTGCCAGGATCAAGCTGAATGAGGATGAACTGGATTTATTGTCTTCCCAGCTGGAGAGTATAATAGATTTTATAGATAAATTAAAAGAGCTTGATATATCCGGCGTCCAGCCGACCAGCTCAGTCCTGGCGGTAGGTAATGTTTTTCGAGAGGATAAACCCAGAGCGTCATTAACGGCTGAGGAATCATTAAGTAATGCCCCGGAAAAGAAAGATAATTTCTTCGGCGTTCCCAAGGTTATTGAGTAGCTGCTTATTTCATACCTGATGAAAGAAAAGAGCAAATTAAACCAGTTTACCGCCCATGATTTATCCGGATTAATCAAAGATAAAAAGATTGAATCTGCGGATATCCTGTCTTCCATAGAAGGCAGGATTAAGGATATAGACCCGGGAATTAAAGCCTATGTCCGCAGAGAGGATTCGTCTTCAAATACCCCTCAATCAGAGCCTGCTCTTAAAAACGGGATATTACAGGGTATCCCCGTATCTTTAAAAGATAATATCTGCACTAAGGGCAATAATACCGAATGCTGCTCAATGATATTAAAGGGATTTAAGCCGCCTTATAATGCAACGGTAGTTAAAAGATTGATTGATGCGGGAGCGCGGATTTTAGGCCTGAAGTGCAATATGGATGAGTTTGCATTCGGTTCTTCTACTGAAAATTCCTCTTTTGGCCCTACGTGTAATCCCTGGGACAGGCAAAGGGTTGTTGGCGGCTCTTCCGGAGGCTGCGCCGCTGCCGTAGCAGCAGACGAGGCTGTAATTGCCTTGGGTTCGGATACGGGCGGTTCAATAAGGCAGCCTGCCAGTTTCTGCGGAGTGGTCGGGCTTAAGCCGACCTATGGCAGGGTGTCGCGTTTTGGCCTTATTGCTTTTGCTTCCAGCCTTGATCAGATCGGCCCGATAACTAAAGATGTCCGCGATGCCGCAGTTGCCTTAAAGGTTATCGCCGGCCTGGATGCGCTGGATTCTACATCGCTTAATCTGCCGGTACCAGACTATACGAAGAGCCTGGGTAATGATATAAAAGGAATTAGAATCGGAATCCCGCGCGAATATTTTGTAGAGGGTATAGATGAAGAGGTAAAAAAGGTTGTTTTAACTGCAGTGGATAAATTAAGAGATTTAGGGGCAAGGGTCAGTCAGATTAGCCTCCCACATACAGAATATGCAGTGCCGGTTTACTATATAATTGCTACTGCTGAGGCAAGCTCGAATTTAGCCAGGTTTGACGGAGTACAATACGGATTAAGGGTAGAAGATAAAGAAGGCATTCCAGGCAATAGGTTGATAAATATGTATAAGGCAACAAGGGGCCAGGGTTTTGGCCAGGAAGCAAAAAGGCGAATCATTTTAGGAACCTATGTTTTATCCTATGGTTATTACGAAGCTTATTATTTACGCGCCCAGAAGGTAAGGACGCTTATAAAGCAGGATTTTGACCGCGCCTTTGATAGCTTGGATTGTATTATTACGCCGACTTCCCCTACTGTAGCATTTAAGCTAGGGGAGAGGGTAAAAGACCCCCTGAAGATGTACCTTTCGGATATCTATACTATTAGTGCAAACCTGGCAGGTATTCCGGCTATTTCAATCCCCTGCGGTTTTTCTAAGGAAAATCTGCCCGTGGGAATGCAAATACTGGCAAAGAGCTTTAACGAAGAGATGCTTTTTAGGGTTGCCTATACGTATGAGCAGAATACCGACTGGCATCTCAGGAAGCCGATGATTGGTTAAATGGTGAATGGTTAAATTGAGGTGTTAATGGAAGGTTTTAAAACTTTTGAAGATCTAGATGTTTACAAAATAGCAAGAGAGTTTAGGAAAAAAATATTTAAGCTGTCTAAGGAATTACCTCAGTTGGAAAAATATAATTTGGCAAATCAGATACGCCGAGCCGCAGTGTCTCTAACTAATTGTATTGCTGAGGGCCATGGAAGATTCCATTACCAAGAAAATATTCAGTTTTTAAGACAATCACGGGGTTCTCTTGAAGAATTAATCGATGATTTAAATATATGTATAGATGAAAATTATGTTGAAGATACTGTTTCGAATAGATTAAAAGAAGAAGCCTATGAGGTTTTGAAGAAGTTAAACGGTTACATTAAGTATCTTTGTAGATGTAAAGAAGAAGCAAAAGAAGTAAAAGAGATAGTAAAGGCCATTTAACCAATTACCAATTACCATTTAACCAAATGTACGAATCAGTAATCGGCTTAGAGGTTCATGTCCAGCTTAACACCGCTACTAAATTGTTTTGCGGTTGTTCTACGGAATTCGGCAGCCAGCCTAATTCTCAGGCCTGCGAGATTTGCCTGGGGCTTCCCGGATGCCTGCCGGTGCTTAATCAAAAAGCATTCGTTTACGCACTTAAGGTGGCTATGGCGCTGGGTTGCCGGATTAGAGAATTTACCAAGTTTGACCGCAAGAATTATTTTTATCCGGACTTGCCGAAAAATTACCAGATTTCTCAATATGACCTGCCGCTGGCAGAAGAAGGTTTTTTAGACATAGATATAAACGGCAGGAGTAAGCGCGTTAATATTAAAAGGGTCCACCTGGAGGAAGATGCAGGAAAATTAATCCATAGCCAAGGCTCTAGTCTGGTTGATTTAAACAGGACCGGTATTCCGCTTTTGGAAATAGTAAGCTCTCCCGATATTAATTCTTCCCAGGAGGCCTATGAATACCTTAACAGCCTGAAGCAGATTATTCAATACCTGGGAGTATCCAGCTGCGATATGGAAAAGGGCATTTTAAGATGCGACGCTAATATATCGATAAAGAAGAAAGAGGATAGCAAGCTGGGCACAAAAACAGAACTGAAGAATATGAATTCTTTCCGCGGAGTCAGGGATGCCCTGGATTTCGAAATTAAACGCCAGCTAAAGTTACTCGAAAGTAAAGAGAGCATAGCGCAGGAAACGCGTTTATGGGATGAGGAAAAACAGATGACTTATCCCATGCGCACAAAAGAAGAGGCCCAGGACTACCGCTATTTTCCTGAGCCGGACCTGCCGCCTTTTACGATTGATTCGAAGATGCAGGAGGAGATAAGAAAAACAATTCCTGAATTACCGCAACAAAAAATGAAACGTTTTAGAGAAGATTGGGGGGTCCCCGCAGGCAGGGCTAATATTTTAGCCTCAAGCATAGAGTTGGCTGATTTTTCCGAAAAATGTTTTAATCTATACGCCAAGGCAGAGAATATTACAAATTGGATTTGCGGGCCTTTGCTTTCAGAGATGAATAATCGCAAGCAGGATATTAATCAAATAAATATTACACCAAAAAATTTCGTGGATCTAATTATTTTTTTCGACCAGGGCAAGCTTTCGAACTTAAATACAAAGAATGCGTTAGCCGCCATGATTGATAGCGGCAAGGAACCGGGAATCATTATTCAAGAGAAAAATTTGTCACAGATTTCCGATAGCGTGAAACTGGATGAGATTGTAAGTCAGGTAATCAAGGATAACCCTAAATCGGTTAATGATTATCTTCAGGGAAAAGAAAACGCTGTAATGTTTTTAGTCGGCCAGGTAATGCGTAAGTCTAAAAGCAAAGCAAATCCTAAAATGGTAAGAGAAATTTTACTCAAAAAATTAAAAAAGGCCTAAAGGCGCCGGGAGGTATGAAAATGCGAAGTAAAATATTTAAGCCCCTGACTTTTATTTTAGTCATAGTCTGTATCGGCATTATCAGCTCAATTGCTACTTCAGAAGAAAATCAATCGCAGGGCAGGGAAGAATTATATCGTAATATCAGCTTATTTTCGGACGGCTTTGCCCTGGTAGAAAATGACTATGTTGACGATGTTGATTCGAAAGATATGGTCTACGGTGCGCTAAAAGGGATGCTTTCTTCGCTGGATCCTCATAGCC
>JAHJCI010000077.1 GCA_018813085.1 Candidatus Omnitrophota bacterium
AGCCTGGGCTATCTTAGCCTTGAAGGCATGCTTAAATCTATGCCCTCCTTGGCCTGCGAATTTTGTACTGCCTGTTTTAACGGAGAATATCCGCTTCCCCCGCCTTCGAACCCAACCAAAGAGTTACTGGAATAATAATTTTTATAATAAATTTTTTAAGCTTTCTGAAAAATACTTGACATTACAATTTACTTATGTTAAAAGGAATATGGGTTAATATAACTTTAGGAGGCTGTTATGGTTGAGCGTTTTCAGAAATCTCTGGGCATGAAGATTACATTCTGTCTTAGCTTGATCCTGATTGTTGTTTTTGGGTTGATAGCAACAGTAAATATCATTCATGGCCGCAGCATTTTACTTAACAGGGCTGAAGGGTCCGCAGAGGAAGTACTTGATATAATAACCGTATCAATTCGCCCGTTTATGTTTAACGGCGATAATGATAAGGTCCAAGAATTGTTCGATAAGTTCAAGAGAACCAAAAGCATTGATGCTATACAGCTCCTGGATTTAAACGGAATCATAACGGTAAGCACGGACAGGAGTTTAATCGGAAAAAAATCCAGTGCTAAAGGCCTTGCAGAAGCGTTAAAAGGGCAGGAGGTTTCCGGTGTTGAGTTACGCGCAAGGAGCAATCAGGGACGCAATTATAGAGTTTACGCCAAGTTAAAGCCTATATTAAATGGCGATGGAAAAGTTGCCGGCATATTAAGATTTGCAGGTAACTGGGAATCTGTCCAGGGATCCTTGACTCTTATACGCAACCGCAGCATTATGCTTTCTTTATTGGGATTGGTCTTAATCTCGAGTTTAGTATTCTTTTTGCTGAAGGCCATGTTAACCAACCCGATAAATATGTTTATAAAAGCTGCTGTTGGCCTTGCCAGCAGGGCAGGTGACCTTACTCAGAGATTAGAGGTTAATTCCCAGGATGAGATCGGAAGCCTGGCAGATGTGTTTAACCTTCTAATCAGTTCCACTAATGAAATGGTATTACAGATTCATTCTACAGCCGATAGGGTAGCCAGTTCCAGCCAGGAACTATCCAGTTCCACAGAAGAAGTCAGCGCCGCAACTCAGGAAATTTCTAATGCAATTCAGCAAATTTCCAGGGGGGCAACCAATCAGGCCAGCCGCGTAGATGAGGCATCCGAAATAATGAAGCAGGCGGCACTTTCTTTAAAGAAGGTCTTGATGAATACTAACACAGCAGTAAGCAGGGTAAGCGAGGCGAGTTCTCAGGCAGAAAGCGGCCGTGGCGCAGCCCAGGAAACCGTGGATAAGATAAACCGCCTTACCGAAACAGTTACTAATACAGCCGCTGTTATAAAAGGACTGGGAGAAAAATCCCAACAGATCGGAGAGATTACAGAGACAATTACTTCAATTGCCGACCAGACTAACCTGCTGGCTCTAAACGCAGCTATCGAAGCAGCCCGTGCCGGAGAAGCAGGCAGGGGTTTTGCGGTAGTTGCCGAAGAGGTAAGGAAATTAGCTGAAGGTTCAGCGGTGGCAGTAAGGAAGATAGGTACCTTGATTAAATCTATTCAAACCGAAACCAACCGCGCCGTCAGCTCAATCGAAGCAAGTTCAAAGGAAGTCCAGGAAGGCAAGGATTTAGTAAACAGAATAACCGAGTCAATAGTGCAATTTAATAGGATTATTCAGGAAAATTCCGGCCTTTTTAATCAGATTTCCGTAGCCACCCAGGATCAGGCAAAGGGAGTAGAGCGTGTGCTTGAAGCAGTAAACCAGATTTCTACTGTTGCCAAGGATTCGGTTTCTACTGCCGAAGGCCTGGCTTCAACTGTCGAGGAGCAAACTGCTTCAATGCAGGAAATAGCTGCTTCAGCCCAGGAGCTGGCACGCTTTTCAACAGAATTAAGAGATATAGTCGGCAGGTTTAAACTCAAGGCTGATAATAAGTAATGAAAAAAAAGACCTTGACAAGAGCAGTTTTCGTGTTAGAAATTATGTAGGGAAAAGTGTACTATTTAGTACACTAGGGGCGAAAAGGTTAAAAAAATATTCGGAAGTTGGTTTAACAAAAGGAGGAGGCATGAGGAAGATAGTGGTAGTTTTGATTGGTTTTTCTCTACTCTTCCTGGTCAGTGGTGTTGCTTCAGCTGAGGTTGGGGTTAGCGAGAAAGAGGTAGTTGTTGGTCAAGCCGCAGCCTTGGCAGGTCCTGCTCAAGCTTTGGGTACAGGCATGAAAGCAGGCATGGAAGCATATTTTAAATACATCAATGATCAGGGTGGAGTAAACGGAAGGACCATCCGTCTGGTTAGCTATGACGATGGGTATGAGCCTGCCGTATGTATTGATCAGACAAGGAAGCTTATTGGCGAAGGCGTATTTGTTCTAATCGGATATGTAGGGACTCCTACTTCTAAGGCAGCCGTGCCAATTATTGAAGAGGAAAAGGTTCCTTATATCGGCCCATTTACAGGCGCAGAATTCTTAAGAAATCCTGTAAAGCACTATGTTGTTAACATCAGAGGAAGTTATTACGATGAAACAGAAGGACTGGTTAAGCATTTAGTCGATGACCTGGGAATCAAGCAGATAGCCTGTTTCTATCAGAATGATTCTTACGGCCAGGCAGGTTTAGACGGAGTACAAAGAGCGTTGGAAAGAAGAGGCATGAGCATAGTTGCTGAAGGTACCTATGAAAGAAATACCTTGGCAGTAAAAGGCGGCTTGGCAAGGATTAAAGCAGTTGATCCGGGAGCTGTTATCATGATTGGTGCATATGCTCCTTGTGCCGAATTTATCAAACTGGCAAAGCAAATCGGAATGACAGGAGTTAAATTCTGCAATATTTCTTTTGTAGGAAGCGATGCTTTAAAAGAAGCTTTAGGGGAAGCAGGAGAAGGAGTAATTATTTCCCAGGTTGTTCCTTTCCCCTGGGATATGTCTATTCCTGTTGTAGTAGAGTACCATAAAATGATGGCTAAATATGTTTCGGGGCAGAAACCCGGCTTTGTAAGCCTGGAGGGTTATTTAGTGGCAAAGCTTTTTGCTGACGCAGCAAAAGCTGCAGGTGCTGACCTTACCAGAGAAGGGTTAATTTCAGCAGTGGAGAGTAAAGGGCGTTTTGATCTTGGAGGTATAACCCTTACATTCGGTGCCGATGACCATCAAGGAATGGATACGATACATTTTACAATGATTAAAGGAGGAGAATTCAAGAGCATCAGCCGATTTGAATAATTTTATCGCTCTAGAAAAGTCTCAAGAAGCAAAGTATGCCCTGTTGCAGAATTTTCTGTAACAGGCTGAAGAATTACTCTCCGCCTTGCCTGAGGAGTTAAGATTAAGTCAGGCAAGGCGGAAGGAATCATAATATATAATAAAAATTGATAAAGATATCGAGTAATTTAACTCACCATAAATCCCACGCCAAAGATTGCGTGGGTATCTGTTAAAGGGGGAATTATGACCATAAGAAGTAAACTAATTTTTGGTTTTCTTGGAATCGTCCTCCTGACTATAGCTATTGCCGGAGTCGGTTTATTTTCCGTGCATAAGATTAGTAGGAACATTTATGATGTTTCCGAGAATCTTTTTCCAGCTTCCATAGAGGCAAAGGAATTGCTTGTTTCCGTATGGATGGCTAACGCTAATTTTAAATCTATGGTATTCAGCCAAAGCAAGGCCGAAGCAAAATTGGCAAATGATAATATCTCTTCTTCCATTCAAAAGATTCAGGAGATAAGCCAGTTCCTAAAGCTGAAGTTCGAAGGCCAAACAGATATCATTGAGCGTATTGAAAAGCTGGAAAGCGGGTCCAGCACGCTTTCCGGTTTAAGGGGCGAAGTTTATAAGATTGTTGTTGCAGGCCTTGATCTTCTGGGGCAAAACGAAGAAATAAGGCAAAAGTCTTTAAGCCTGGTAGATTCAACCATTAACTCTATTGCCCAGCAGGTTGATAATGCTGAATTCGAGATGCTTCTTTCCAGGGGAGAATCTGAGCAAGGAATGGACAAGGCAATAGGGGCCATTGAGTTTATGGCTAAAAATTATAATGAACTTTCCCAGAGAGCCTTCCCTACGATAAGGAGGCTGTTGAATATAAAAGCAGCTTTTATGGAAGCTGATACCAAAACAATAAGGATTCTTAACGCGGACAATATTGATAAATTAACAATGTATGATGATGCATTTATCGCCTCAATGAGTCTGATAAGCGGGAGGATGGAAAATATTAAGGATGATGGCGTAATTGAAGCATCAGTAATAAATAAACTAAACGCGCTTTTTGATAGCTATAAGGCTTTAGTCGTAGGAAAAGGTGGTTTAAGGGAGACAGTAGTCATGTTTTTAAATAAACCCTCGGATTCTCTAAAGCAAAAGCTAGCAAAAATCGATGACGAACTAAACGAAAAAGAAAATGAGATTTCGCCTATAGTATCTTCCTTAATTGATGATTTTGAATTTGAATTATTAATCGGGACTGATGAAGCAAACAGCAGCATAAAAGAAGGATTGGAGAAAACAGGACTGATTAAAACCGCATTCTTAAAATTGTCGGATGAGACACTGCCTTTGACAAAATATTTATTCACCTTAAGGGGAGACATTGCCATGGCAACCGCCACTTCCGAAAGGATTATGAGTAGCGATAACATGGACATGCTTGCTCCTTTGGATGATGAATTTCTGGCGCAGATATCTTCGGCAAAAGCCCAGGTGGAAAGTTTAAAAGACATTCTTAAAGGCGCAGATATAAATAAAATGTCCGGTTATGTAAATGAAATGGAAAAGCTTATTTCTGGCAGGGGAGGGATTCTGGAGTCAAGGCGCCTGCTTCTGGGTAATACAAAGAGGTCTGAACAGATAGTTATTGAAGTCGGCGAATATATCATACAGATAGGCCAGATGATAGCAAGTACCGTGGATGAAGTGAGCGCTCAGGCAACCGAAGCAAGCGAAGCTACCCGCCGGATTGTAGGGGCATCTACGGGCGGTATCGGAATCAGCTCCATTATTGTTATCTTCGTAGGTTTAGCTATAGCGATATTGCTTTCTACGTTCATTGTCAGGAATTTAAGGCGCGTTACCGACTGGATAAAGTCTTTATCTGACGATATCTCCCGGCGTAAAGGCGATTTAACCGTTCGTCTTAGCATGAAATCCAAGGATGAACTGGGAGTATTAGGCAGTTCCTTTGACCACTTCTTGGATAATTTTGCAGAGATGACAAAGGTTATCCGCGCCTCAGCCGGTAAAGTTGATTCCAGTGCCAAGAACCTTGTCAGTACCTCTCAGGAGGTAAATGCTTCTCTGCAGCAGGTCGGTACTTCAATACAGCAGATATCCAAGGGCGCTACCAGCCAGGTTACTAAAGTTGAAGAGACTTCCAGAATTATACATCTCTTAACCGAATCCTTAAAGCAAATCGCCAAGAATGCCAAAGAGGTTAATAAATCGGTGGTTATCGTTGCGGAATTAGCAGGTAAGGGCAGAGAGTCAAACCAGGACTTAGTCAAAAGGATGGGTTCTATTGCAAGCCTGGTTGAGAGGTCCGCGAATGCAGTTCAAGAACTGGGGAAGAGGTCGGAACAGATCGGCGAGATTATCGATACGATTAATTCCTTTGCTGACCAGACCAACCTTCTTTCTTTAAACGCAGCTATAGAAGCAGCCCGTGCCGGTGAAGCAGGTAGGGGTTTTGCGGTAGTTGCCGAAGAGGTAAGGAAATTAGCCGAGGCATCAAGCAAGTCAGCGAATGAAATATCTCACTTGATTAAAGGTGTTCAGAAAGACGTGGACAATGTAATCACCCTTATTAATACCGGAAAGAAAGAAAGCGAAGAAGGCAAGGTTATTGCAGAGAAGGTGAGCTCTTTGCAGGAGAATATTGTCAGCGCTACCAAGTTAGCAGAAGGTATGGTAGCTGAAATCTCCGATTTAATTCCGAAACAGCTTGAAGGGGCAGAACAGGCAGCTGCTGCTGTTACCGAGGTAAGCGGAGTCGCGCAGGAGAATGCTTCTTCAACCGAAGAGGTTTCTTCCTCTACTGAAGAAATGTCTGCTTCAATGCAGGAATTAGTCTCAAGCGCAGATGAGCTGGCTTCGGTCGTATCACAGCTACAGGAATTAGTAGGAGAGTTTAAGCTCTCCTAACAGATAGTAGTTTTTAAAATACTTTTTAATTTCCCCAGGCATTCGAAAAGTGAGGTCAATAACAAATGAAAGAAGGGTCAATTGACTTTAGATTAGCTTTATCCCAGAAGATCGATTTAATATCCTCACAAATTAAATCCTTACTTGAGAGCCTCAGCAGAAAAATGAATTAGGTTAGTTAGGGGGCGGGATACGCAGACTAATTCTTTCGCCTGTCTTTTACAAAAATACTCTTAGCGAAGGTTTTCGCGTAGTTCTTCACTTCATTGCCAATCTGGATGACTTGGCCGACATGGTTAAGCGGACGGCTTTCATTGGTGACTATTCCGATAGAAATGCTTAAAACGGGGATTTTACATAATTGTCCTACCCTGTTTTTCATTATTACATATCCTCTTTTCCTGTCCTCTTCATTATAATAATCCAGGATATTCCTGTCAAATTCTGCGATAATATTTCCACATACCTGGTCAATACAATCAGGGTTTATGATGAAAATAAAGTCATCGCCTCCGATGTGGCCAAGAAAGTCAGAGGTCTTGCCGCATTTTTCCAGGGCGTCGATAATAAGCAGCGCTATATGTTTAATCACCCTATCGCCCATTTCAAATCCATAGCGGTCATTAAATTCCTTGAATTTGTTTAAATCCAGATAGCAGACCGCAAGCGGATTTTGAGTTTTTATCCTCGCTTCAATTTCTTTTAAAATTGAGACATTGCCGGGCAGCTTTGTTAACGGATTAGCATCCAAATCGCGCGACATACGTACCAAAGAGGCTTTTACGCGAGCCAGGAGTTCTCCGGGTTCAAAAGGCTTATCAATATAGTCGTCAGCTCCGGCATAAATTACCTTTATTTTCTCCATAGGCTCTTTTTTGTCCATCAGCGCTATAATTGACATATGGCGCAGCGTAAAATTACCGCGAATAGCTTTGCAGATTTCTATTCCGTTAATATAGGTTGCTTGAAAATCGGTCATTACTAAATTGAATGTTTCTTTGCTTTTGGTCAGCACCTCTAGGCCATCTGCCTGGTTGGAAAAAGCCTGTACTTTATATCCTTCTCCCATAAGCAGGGCAGATAAGAATTCACGGCTTTCGGTTTCGTTGACGATAATTATGATATTTCCGTCGCTATACATTGTTTATTCTTCTTCCTGGCTGATGGTTTCCAAAAGCTTCTTGCAGGTTGTCTGAATATGCTTCATTGCTTCTGAATTTAAGACAAGGTAGAAGCTGCCTCTTATATGTTCCTCAGTCTCTTCGAATATCGCCTCTGCCAGCATAATATAATCATTTCCGTCGTAGGATAAAATCGCCATATCGATAATTTGCTGTATGGGGCCGCTGGTAAGGGTGGGGATTGAGGGTATGATGACTGTTTTGAGCATTATGCTTATGGCTCCTATAAAGGAAGAGATTACAACGTTACCGACCTCCTTTATTATAGACATCCCCATAGCAGTAAGCGAGCCTTCTTTTTTATCGTCCTTATGCGCCCTGTAGCACATATCAACTAATTTAAAGGCGCTATTCTCATCAAGAACAAAGATGATGTTTCCTTTCAATCCTGTTAAGATATGGCTTGATACGCTAATTACTATCTGGTCTAGCTCGATCTTTTCCAGGGCTACTTCCCGCGGGACTATATCTAATGCCGGAAGGCTGAGTTTTATTCTTTTGCCCAGGATTTCAGAAAGCGCGATACTTCCGTGTGCGGCGGATATACTGCTTACTTCTTTCAATATTCCCATTTCATCTTTCATAAACCCTCCTGGTATTATTTCAGTATAATATCTTTCAAGCGCCCGGTATCTTTTCGGCAGCTTTGTTCAAGCTAATAATTTATTAGTTGTTATTTTAATAGATAAAAGCAGCGCGGTCAAGCAAAATCAGATTATTAAGTTGTTCTTTGAATCATCGACACCAACGTTGACACTAACGAATATTCCTGATAAATTGATAACTCAGGGACACCCTTTCAGCCAATCGGGAGTTTGTCCCGGAGTTAATCGGGAGGGTGTCCCCGTAAGAGAGTGTTTAGATGATTAAGAGAAATACCGAAAATCTATTAAATCGGTTACCCGCTGGAATTCAAATAGTTGCTGCTACTAAAGCAAGGAATCCAGAGGTAATTAAAGAGGCAATTAAAGCGGGAATCAAGATTATAGGGGAAAATTACGTTCAGGAGGCAGAGGCCAAATATAATGTACTCGGCAGGGTTGTTCAATGGCACTTCATAGGGCACCTGCAGAAGAATAAAGTTAAACGCGCGGTTGAAATTTTTGATATGATCCAAACCATAGATTCTTTTGAGATTGCGCAGGCAATTGATAAGGCCTGCAGCTTAAAGAAGAAAGTAATGCAGGTTTTAATTGAAGTAAATTCAGCCAGAGAAAAAGAGAAATTTGGTTTATTTCCGCAGGATGTTTGTTCTTTTATCGAAGAGGCTCGCCAGTTGAAGAATATAAAGATAAATGGTTTAATGACGATGGGGCCTTTTTTGAAAGACGCAAGTCAACTACGCCCGTATTTTAAAGAGGCCCGTAGGCTCTTTGAGCGGGTAAAATCATTAAATTTACCGGGAGTCCAAATGTGTTATCTATCGATGGGGATGTCTGATTCTTATCAGGTTGCCGTTGAGGAGGGAGCGAATTTAATAAGAATAGGCACGGCCATTTTTGGCAGAAGAAAGACTTGACGAATTCAGAAAACAGGATATAATTGTAATTGAGAATCAATCGCAATAAGCTTTAGCCATGATTAACCAGATAGCCATATTCAGGGAATATTTAAAATCCAGGGACTTAAGGTTTACTCCGGAAAGAAGGTTAATTCTGGAGGCGATTTTATCTTTGCCGGGGCATTTTAATATAGAGGGGCTTTATTATAAATTACACCGCAAGATGGGCAGGCTTTCCCTGGCAACAATTTACCGCAGTATACCTCATTTGATTAATTCAGGGTTGATTAAAGAGGTAATGCGCTACGCAGACCGCCCTCAATATGAGAAAAGCCTTGGTTGCCCCCATCATGGCCATTTGGTCTGCATAAACTGCGGAAAAATTTTAGAGTTTAAGGATGATGAGATTGAAAAGCTGCAGGATAGGGTATGCAGGGAGTATGATTTTAAGCCGACCGAACATCGCCTGGGGATAAGGGGTTATTGCAAGAACTGCCGTCATAAAAAGGGGAAATAATAATGACTTTAGATCTTACGCAACTTAAGACAGG